>JANNDZ010000683.1:0-5823 GCA_031378395.1 Pseudanabaena sp. OTE_75_metabat_487_sub | reverse complement strand
ATAAGGAGTCAGTCTTGAGTTTAGACGATAGGGCTTTCACCTATATCCTCTGAACAGTTAAGCTAGACTGAGGTGTCTTGGCTCTCATGATTATTTACGGACTGGTTACCGTGATTCTCATGAAACGAATCGCACGCATTTTCAAAATGAGATTTGGGTGGAGAGTAGGGAAGTTCTAAAACATCTGCCATTTGCAGATGTTTTAGAACTTGGTGCGTAGTCAAAACCACTACAGATGCATGGACAAAACATTCCCGCAAAAATCTATAGCTTTTAAGAATGTTGCTCCGTCTCACCATGCTGCTTAAATAGTGCAAGTAGTTTCCGCCGCATCACAATTCCTGGCTGGTCAGATGACATATGCTGCTCGATCGCCACATCCAGAGGAGCATCGTAGTTAGTCGTTTCCAAAACTACTCGATCTTCCAAAACAACTTGGCGATCAAAGGCAATCACATCTTCGGCACTAACATTAGATTCCGTGTCATTGCGAACGCAAAATTGCACAATCTGAGAAATGCGATCGCTTACAGGAGTTGCCGCCGTAAAAATCGAATGCATTAATCCATTGGGATAAATAATTTTTAATGTGCGGCTAAACGGCATATGCCAAGTCGATTCGACAAATCGAGTTGTAAAAGCTTCGGTCATGCCGAGATTCTTTTGTTGTGCAGGCGGATTAATTACTGGAACCTCTGATTTAATCACCAGACCAAATTCGAGAGTTGTGATTTCGGAAGCTGCTGGCTTTGGCTGCTCAATACTGCCAAATGATGCGGCATGGACAAAGCTAAAATGAGCATTATCAAAGGAGTTTTCCATTACCCGCAAGCCGCTACATTGCCACTGATCATAGCATTGAGGAATTAATCGATTGGCAGGATCTTCAGCTTCAGGAATATAAGGAATCGGCAGCAATGGTTCCTTATCTAGACATACCCATACATATCCATAGCGTTCAGCACAGTTGAAGGAGTCAACTTTGTAATTGGCAGGAATTTTTTGATCAGGGCTGAATTGCGGAACCTTAACGCAGACTCCTTGACCGTTATATTGCCAACCATGATATGCACAGCGAACGCACCCATCAATAACAACACCTTTGGAAAGTTTTGTTGTCCGATGACAACAGCGATCGCTTACTGCGACTGGATAACCATCAATATCTAACCAAAGTGCTAGTTTTTGTCCTAGCAACTCAAACGGCTGTGGCATTTTGGCGGTTAGATGTGCGATCGGCATAACGGGATACCAGAACCGTTTCAGTACTGGTTGTTGCGTAACTAACATTGAGATATTCCTTCATGCTGCATAAATGTAGATCCCAAACCCATAAGGTTTCGCCACGAAGGGGCGAAACCTTATGGGTTTGGATAATTCAGACGTTGCTCCACTTCGCCATGCTCTTTCAGTAAAGCCGCGAGTCGATGCCGCATGATGATTCCTGGCTTATCCGACGGCATATGCTGCTCCTCAGCTAGAGACAATGGCGCATCAAATTCAGTGGTTTCCAGTACATCGCGATCTTCCTGTGTCACCTGACGATCAAAGGCAATGATGTCAGCCGCTTTTGCGTCATCTTCAGTATCATTTCGCAAACAGAACTGGACTAATTGAGTTGTCTGATCATCAATGGGGGTATAGGCTGTAAAAATTAGATGAATCAATCCATTGGGATATTGGATTTTCAGCGTACGGGCAAAAGGCATATACCAAGTGCGTTCGTTAGTCCGAATCGTCTTTTCGGAAGCAATTCCTAAATTCTTCTTTTGGAGGTCTGGATTCAGAACTTCCACCCACTGCTTCATCACAAAACCAGTATCAGTTTCTACGGTTTCGTCGATAGGTGGTGGCACTGGGTTACTCTGATCACCCCATGAGGAAGCATGGACAAAATGTCCATGAGCGCTATCAAAGGAGTTTTCGATCACCCGCAAGCCTCCAACTTCCCATGTTTCGTAAAACTCATGAATCATGCGGAAAGATGGATCTGTCACTGCCGCGATCTCAGGAATTGGATGCAATGGCTGCTGATCTAGACAAACCCATAGATATCCATATCTTTCAACGCATAGATAAGAGTTCACCTTGTAAGTTTTAGGTAGCTTCTCACTCTCTAATTGAGGTACTTTCACGCAAGTTCCTTCGGAGTTGTATGACCAGCCATGATAGGGACATCGGATATAACCATCAATCACAACGCCCTTTGATAGTTGGGCTGAACGGTGGCAGCATTGGTCAGTAACAGCAGCAGGTTTTCCATCTTTATCGATCCAGAGGGCAATCTTTTGTCCCAATAATTGAAATGGCTGGGGTTTGTCAGCAGAGAGTTGCGCGATCGGCATCACTGGATACCAGAAGCGCTTAAGTACAGGTTGTTTGGTGACCAACATGAATATTAGACCTAGGATTGAGAAGTTTTTTGCAAGTGAATTTCACTGTGTTGTAGATACTGCTAAGACCAAAGCCATACTTTCCTATCCCTATCTCACTGATAGTGTCAGCTCTATCAAAACTGTGCTCATAAATAACATTCAAAGATCAATGCGTATACTGTATACAAGTTCTAGCTGTATCTAAGGCGAGTAGACAGGAAGTTTCTGTATATATAAATACAAAGAACTGTGGCTTAAAACCTTATTAAATCAAATGAGAGATAAATTAGGTGATGCATCAGAGATTTGTGGAAGAAGTGCCACTGCGATCGCCATACTTGTCAATGCTGAAAAGCTTAACTGTAGGGGACTTATTGTTATATTCATAGGACATCGTGAAATATGGTAGCGTAACGCTTACAGCGCAAAGCGATGTAATAACAACTTTACCGAAAATCAGCAAAAGCACATCACAATTGTCATGAATATAAATAGCAAATCAATCTTAGCTATTCAGCAAGTAACCCGTCGCTTTGGGGGCTTAGTTGCCGTGAATGAAGTATCATTTGATGTGCAAGAAAATGAAATCTTTGGCGTGATTGGACCAAACGGAGCAGGTAAGACGACGCTGTTTAATACAATCACAGGCTTAATTGCGCCAACGAGTGGCAAGGCTCTCTACGATGGGAAAGAAATCACTAACCGCCGTCCGCATCAGATTGCTAAATTTGGAATTGCAAGAACATTTCAGAACATCCGCTTATTCGGAGAACTATCTGCTTTAGAGAATGTAGCGATCGCAAGACATCTCAGTACAACAACTGGAGTTTGGAATGGAATCTTAGGACTGCCACCAACAGCAAAAGAAGAGAAGCAAACTTATGATCGCGCTTTAGAATTATTGGAACTAGTAGGACTGAGCGATCGCGCTGATGTTAAAGCCAGAAACTTCTCCTATGGCGATCAGCGCCGTCTAGAGATTGCTCGCGCCCTAGCACTACAACCCAAATTATTATTACTAGATGAACCAGCAGCAGGAATGAATCCTAATGAAAAAGGACAATTAAGTGATTTTATTCGCAGTTTGCGCGATCGCTTTAACCTGACGATTCTCCTAATCGAGCATCACGTCCCGTTAGTAATGGGACTCTGCGATCGCATTGCCGTTTTAGATTTTGGACAATTAATTGCGATCGGCAAACCTGAAATTGTCAAATGCGATCGGGCAGTAATTGAAGCTTATTTGGGAGATGAGGGTTAAGCCCAAAAGATAAAAAGGCAGTACGAAGCACTGCCTTTTTATCTTTTGGGCATAAGGCTTGCTTAGCAAGCCTTATGGAATATTAAGCGTTCTTTTTCAAGAGTTCCACTTTGTCTAGACGTTCCCAAGGAAGATCTAGATCGTTGCGTCCCATGTGACCATAGGCAGCGACATCTTGATAGAAACGACCCTTGCGAGTACTAGGTAAATTTTGTAAATCAAAATTCTTGATAATTGCCGCAGGGCGCAAATCAAAATGATCCTTGACTAAACGAAGCAGGGTCTCTTCATCAACCTTGCCAGTACCAAAGGTCTCAATATGCATACTGGTAGGACGAGCCACACCGATCGCATAACTAATTTGTAACTCACATTTACTGGCCAAACCTGCCGCCACAATATTTTTAGCAGCATGACGAGCAGCGTAAGCAGCACTGCGATCGACCTTTGTCGGATCTTTGCCCGAAAAAGCACCGCCACCATGACGCGCATAGCCGCCATAAGTATCAACAATAATTTTACGACCCGTTAGCCCTGAGTCACCTTGTGGTCCGCCGATCACAAACTTTCCAGTAGGATTAACCAGATAGCGGGTTTGGTCATTTGGCTTGACTGACGTGTCTGCAAAGCTAGGTAAAACTACATGTGTCCAGAGATCGGCTTTAATGCGTTCTTGTACTTTTGGCTCATCACTAATGCCATCGATCGCTGCATCATGCTGCGTCGAAATTAGGATCGTATCGATCGCCACAGGTTTATCATTTTCATAAACTATAGTGACTTGAGTTTTGCCATCGGGACGCAAATATGGCAGTGTGCCATTTTTACGAACCACTGATAACTGACGCGCAAGGCGGTGAGCGATTGCGATCGGCATCGGCATAAACTCAGGCGTTTCGTCGCAAGCAAACCCAAACATAATGCCTTGGTCACCAGCGCCTACGGCTTCGATCTCCGCTTCTTCTTCCGCACCAGTGCGGACTTCATGGGCAACATTCACCCCTTGAGCAATATCAGCAGACTGTTCGTCAAGGGCTACCATCACCGCGCAGCTATTTGCCGAAAAGCCATTATCAGCATTGGTATAACCAATTTCTGCAATTTTTTTACGAGCAATATCGACGTAGTTGACATGCGCTTTGGTGGTGATTTCCCCCGTGATCAAGACCAGACCCGTGTTGACCACAACCTCAGCAGCGACACGCGATCGCGGATCTTGAGCCAGTAAGGTATCAAGAATTGTATCGGAAATTTGATCACAAATTTTGTCAGGGTGACCTTCCGTAACTGATTCAGATGTAAATAAAAAGCGACTAGCCAACTATGTTTCCTCCTAAACGCAAGAAGTAATAAGGCAAATTTTTGGTATCTCTTAAGATTTATCCATCATAGTACAAGGCGTTAATTGGGGCGTTATTTGTTTTAGCCGCCGCGATCGCTGCCAAGTGTTTGTGAATTTATAAAGTTTTGAGCTTAGATAAAAAACAATATTTAAAAAATTCTATAAAAATGTAACTGCGTATAGGTATAGTCTGATTAATCTAAGTACTAATATCTGATTGCCAAAATCAAAAAGTTGTCTAAACCTATGGAGGCAAATAACTTGAAATTTCAAACTACCGCCCAAGAAGCCTGTTATGAAAAAGTATTAACGTGGATACAAGAGATATTTAGCAAATGTCCCTGTGCTCGCCAAGATATTCCAGGATTAGGCATATTTATGGGTTCGGCGTTAGTAGAAGTATTAGTTTTTCCTTGGGATGGAGATGATGCAATTATTAATACGCGATCGTATGTGGTAGTTGGCGCAGAATTAAAACCAGACCTGATGCGATATTTACTCGAAGAAAATGCCAAGATGATTTTTGGGGCATTCGGTATATCGCCAGACAGCGAAATCCTGTTTGAGCATTCAATTGTTGGCTCGACTTGTGACAGGAAGGAGCTCGAAGCTTCAGTTAAGGCAGTGATGGAAATTGCCGACGAGTATGACGACAAAATTGTCGATCGCTGGGGTGGTAAACGAGCTTTAGATCGTATTCATGCAGGCACATTATCAAATAATGGTTGGTCATTATAGAAAGCAAAGGGGTCACTAAGTGACCCCTTTGCTTTCTATAATGACCGCTTAAGCGAACCGAAAAATTTTTCAAAAGTTTTGCTTCGCAAAACTTTTGTAAATTTTTT
>JANNDZ010000664.1:0-1922 GCA_031378395.1 Pseudanabaena sp. OTE_75_metabat_487_sub | reverse complement strand
GATCGTGAAACCAGCAGCACGAATCTTGGTACATAGTCCGATGCCGTTACTATCAGGCAACACAATATCGAGAATGATCAAATCGTAAGCATAGGTTTCGATATGCTCCCATGCGGTCTTAGCATTGAGAGCAGAATCAATTGTGTAATGCGACTCTGCTAGTAGCTGCGAGAGTATCTCCGCAGAATGTAGGTCGTCTTCAACCAGTAAGATTTTCAAGGTTTTCTCCTGTAAAACATGAATCTGCCTGACTGGTGAGAGTGCTTTATTGCAAAGCAAAGCGTCTCAAAATATCTCTTCCCAGCTAAAAACTATGTCAGGAAAGACAAGCATCGCAAAAGTTTCATTTTGTTCATAACGCTGCATCCGCTTATATCCTGATGCTGATGGTTGTGAATATCCTTCTACTACTGTTTTATTGACATCAAATAACCACATTTCTGGAATCCCATTCGCAGCGTAAAGAGGACCTTTGACATCGCGATCATAGGCGATCGTGCTGTCGGAAACCTCGATAATTAGTAAAACATCCTCAGGCGTTGGCAAAGCTTCAGCATAAAAATCATCACGCCATTTGAGGATCGCCAAATCGGGCTGCGGTTCAGAATGATCACTAAGGCGAATGGGATTTTGTGTCCAGATAAAGGCGCGATCACCCAATTTGATCTGAAAGGATCTAGTTGTTCGTGCTACACAAACCGCGTGTTTCCTGCCAATAGGGGACATTTCTCTAATTTCTCCGTTAATTAATTCCAAGCGATCTCCCTCGGCAAACACATCCGCCTCGTGCATAAGGTGATATTGCTGTACCGTAAACTTGTGGAGATTGCTCGACAAAATGGGCGTAACTAATTGGGCTGTCATCACATTTCACCTCAGATCATGGTGGATTTTTATCGGATATAAGGTGCGCTTGACGCACCTTGTTGCTATTGAATAGATTTTCGAGCAAGGCTAACGGCTTTGACAAAGCTATAGACACCTACAGGTAGGCTGATTAGCAAAATTGCCCAAGTCACAGCAAAGCCAAAATCTGGTGCACCGTATGACAATTCATAAATGCAGCCAACAAAGGCGATCGCGGCAACGATAGAAATAAGCAAAATTAGTTGAGCTTTTATATAATCGGGTGACATAAGTTAGATTTTATAGGGCTTGATGTTTAGTATTATTAAGTATGAAGGTGAGCAGCGCATTGCGTTGCTCACCTTCATATTCGCATATAGACTGATACGTGATGGAAACCAGATATAACCCCCAGCAGATCGAACCCAAATGGCAAAAAGTTTGGGCGCAGATGCAACTTGACAAAGTAAACAATGACGCAGTTAGCGCGGCAGATAGCAGTCAAAAAAAGAAATTTTATGCTCTGTCAATGTTTCCCTATCCATCAGGGGATCTGCATATGGGGCATGTCCGAAACTACACGATCACCGATGTGATTGCCCGTTACAAACGAATGCAGGGCTATCAAGTTTTACACCCAATGGGTTGGGATGCCTTCGGATTGCCAGCAGAAAATGCAGCGATTGATCGCAATACGCATCCTGCCAAATGGACTTACGCAAATATCGCGAATATGCGATCGCAGCTTCAGCAAGTAGGTTTGTCCTACGACTGGGATCGCGAGTTAGCAACCTGTTCGCCTGACTATTACAAATGGACACAATGGATCTTTTTGCAATTTTTAGAGGCAGGTTTGGCTTATCAAAAAGAGGCAAAGGTTAACTGGGACCCAATTGATCAAACCGTAATTGCCAATGAACAGGTTGACAACGAGGGGAGATCTTGGCGATCGGGTGCGATCGTCGAGAAGCGCAAATTGCGTCAATGGTTCTTCAAAATCACTGACTACGCCGAACAACTTTTGCAAGATTTGGACAAGCTCACCGACTGGCCATCCAATGTCAAGATCATGCAAG
>JANNDZ010000591.1:0-4142 GCA_031378395.1 Pseudanabaena sp. OTE_75_metabat_487_sub | reverse complement strand
CAAACCGCCCACAACCCGAAAACCAATGTTGTTGTTCTGATTACGCGCGTCGTTGTAGTTACGATAGCCAGACCGACAATTCTGAGCATTGTTGATCCACGAACCACCACGAAGCAGTTTTGAGCCAATTCCAACCTATGTTCCACAAGTTCTAAGACTTGTTAAAAGGATAGGCATAATTAGTATCTCATCCTTTTTTGATTTGATTACTTCTCTTCACAATTCCTATTAAAACCAAAAAGAGAAGATTCGGCGCACCAAATCTTCTCTTTTTGAAAAAAAATTTGATCGCCTAACGGCGAAAGGAATAAAGAAGGGTAAAGAAATGCGAAGAAGTGTAAAGGGTTAAAGTGTAAAAGAACATAGAAGGGAGTCCTCACCGCAAACCGCCCACAACCCGAAAACCAATGCAGTTGAGCTGAAGACGCGCGACGTTGTAGCCACGAGCGCCAGACCGACAATACAGAGCAAAGGAGAGCCACGAACCACCACGAAGCAGTGAAGCTGATTCATTATTGTTATTTTTGCTCTTCTTAATAAAACTTAATATATTTTTCGCCAAACTCTGTGTTGACTTGATTGGATTAAATTGCCTAGTTAAGTTTTTATTTTCAAGCAACCGTCTAGAATTATTTATCCATACACTGCCATCGGTTGGCGCACCTCTGTAATTATCATGCCAATCATCAGCGCACCATTCCCAAACATTTCCATGCATGTCGTGTAAGCCAAAGGCATTCGCAGAAAAACTGCCTACAGATATAGTTTCCTGCCGATAGATACCGTAAGGACCATTACCATAGTTACCTTTGTACAAAGTAACTCCAATTTTTTGATCTGTACCTCGATAGTTCGCAAGGTCAGTATTAATCGTCTCGCCAAAATGAAACGGCGTTGTCGTTCCTGCGCGACAGGCATATTCCCACTCCGCCTCACTTGGTAGCCGATATTCTCGTCCTGTATGCCGTGATAACCTCTGGCAAAACTCCACAGCCTCCAGCCATGACACCTGCTCCACAGGGCGATCGTCACCTTTGAAATTAGACGGATCGGGTTTGAGTTCTAGCTTCACCTTTGGCATCGCCGCCACAACCCGCCACTGTGCTTGGGTAATCGGATATTTGCCCATCAAAAACGACTTAACATACACCTCATGCTGCGGACGTTCATCGTTTGCACTATCTTTCTCACTCTCTGGCGATCCCATTATAAAGCTACCCGCAGGAATTAACGCCATATCTAAGACAACATCTTGATATAAGACTTCACTAAAATATCTGGCTTCACCGCCTTGGCGTTGAGCTTCTTGTCCTTGGGCGTTGACAGTGACAACTTCAAATTCAGATTGCGATAGCGACTTCTCAAACCCAAAACGATCTAGCTTACTACTGATATATCTACGAGCCAAAGTTTCAAAAAGATTTCGAGGATCTTCAGAGCTATTTGAATGCCACAAGTAAGGCAAATATCCTGTAAGCGGATTGCCGCCAAGCCTCTCTAGAATACTCACCTGTGCGCCCAAACTAAATCGCCCCTGTGAGTAATACAACCAAAGATGATCGATAGTACGCAGATCTTCGGCTGATATTTGCGCGATCGCTTCTAGATTAGGAAATAACTTTGCAGTTTCGCGATCGGCTTTTTCCCATTCTTGAGCAACAAGATATTTAAGAAGTTGGGCATACCCATCAGGTATTTTCGTCGCCTTGACAATCCGCAAACCTTCCGTTGAAGAAGCACCTTGTTCAATCGTGCAGCAACCTATATCTTTATATTCTTTAGCAGGATAGGCTCGGATTTCAGCAATAGTTGGCAATCGATAGTAATAAGCAAATCCATCATTACTTTGCTGCAACAGCGATGCTTTTAAGTTTAACCATGAGCAAAACTGAAGCGCCGCCTCAAAATCAATCCCCGTAATCGGCGCTTTAGCTCTGCGTACTGTCAAATCTTGAGATGGAACTTGCTCGCTTAAAAACAAGCGATATTCAGCATAGTTGATATAGCTCAGATCGATTTCAAAACCATCGCCTTTGCACAAATTATTCAACCTGCGTAACAAACTCACCTCCGCTGCCAGCTCAGCAATTTGAGGATTATCGGACTCTAAGCCCGACTCTAGCAATACCAATAACCGATCGCGTGTAGTCAGTTCTACCTTTGCACCTTCTTGCAAACAATCTGAAGCAAGACTTAAGGACTTAACCGTAGGTTTCGCGATCGCTGCTTCTATCAACTTCGTCGCATCCCCCTGCGCCGCATAGAGCCTGATTGTCTCCGCCCACCAAGGATCGTCTAAACTACCTGTCAGCAAATCATCACGCTGCAATTCCTTAATCTGCGAAGCTGCCAAATATTCTTGAAAGCTCAAATGAGCGAATTCATAAATCCCTAACTCCCTTTCCACCAATAACCCACAGATTTCTTTAATCTGAATCAAGAATACCGATGGAGTCAGCGAACTCCCCGACACCTTTAGCAATTCCTGACGAATAAACTCCTCTCCCTCATGGAGTCGAAACTCGCGGGTTCGATGTTGCATCAAAGCCAAAGCTAAAACTTGTAAAACAGCCTTATTTTGAACACCTGTTAACGAGGTATTGATGTTCTTCTTTGCCACCTGTCGCGTTCCCAAAAGTACATCACAGATTTTTTGATAAAGTTCAACTCTTCGTCCAGGCAAGGCACTCCCGTTATAATGCACCGTCGCAATCATCGTCACCAAGAGCGGATTTGTCGCCATATCTGCGATCGCGCGATTATCGATAATGCGATCGATTAAATTCTCCGCATTTGTCTGGGCTTGAGCGCGAACTGCTGGACTATCGCCACTTTTAGGATTGCTCAAGATTTCCGTCTGCACATACCAACTATGGATGAATTTTTTCACCTGCTCATGCGTAAATGGCAGCACCTTCAGAACCGTTCCCACCATATCTACAGGAGCGCTATTGTAGCCATCAGGTCGCGAAGTCAGGATAAAAGGCGTTTGTGGATAAGCGATCATCTGTTGATTTACCCATTGGCTCACTTTTTGCCTTTGAGAAGCATCAGCAACCTCATCCAATCCATCCAACATCACCAAACAGTTCCCAATTCGCAACTGATCTTCAAGCCAATTTGGTGGCGGCTTTAGCGCGGAGTTACTCGGCAAGTCCCTTATGTGACTTTCGAGCAGTTCTGTTAAAGGTGGCTGTTGAGCAACAATGCGATCGCGAATATCCCGCAAATATAACAACACAGGAATAAATTTGGGCGCTTGGTAATCTTTATCTTTGTATAAATCCTTGGCATAAATCAGAGCCAAATGCTTTAACAGCGTTGTTTTACCCGACCCTGGCGCACCCACGATCGCTAAACGGCGATATGTAGAAAACCGTTTGCTAGTACTTTGACGTAAAAAATCCCAAATCTCTTGACTGCCAGAATAGCTATGAGTCTGAATCATCGATCCAGAAATTTTGTCAGGAGTCTCCGTCACCACTCGCAGGGGTACAAATACATCCTCCAAATCGAGAACGGGCAACCCAACCCTAAAGCCATCGAGTCTAAACGCTCGCAAAGTGTCAATTAAACTCTGATAATAATCACGCTGAAATTTTGAGTTTAGCTTCCATCCCAGTTTAATTATAGAAGTCTTAAGTTTCTTGAAAATCCAATCAGCTAACGGTTCTTCTAACCCATCCAACTCTTCTTCGATTTTGTCTAAAACATGGTTTGTCACGCCCGAAACAAATTTGTAAGCGATCGCGATAATCGTCCCCAAACCAGTGACAACGGCTGGGAAAATAAAAGCAGCGATCGGTTGTCCTAAAAAATACAATCCAGTAATCCCAGCAATCCCAGCACCGCCACTGCTCAGCCCAAAATACTTAACAATTTTTTGCACCCGTTGATGCCTTAACTGTCGGCGCGTATCGGTTGATATGGCTGAATTATTAGCAGTTTCCTCTGGCGGTTGAGTGTCTGGCATTATTGGTATCGCTGATATCGCTAAAAAGCAAGGAATAGTTGTCTAGATTTTAGCTGCAAACAGAATTATTAAGAACCCATTATTAAAAATTAGATGACACTTACAGCAATTACCGATCAATCGAACCACAAGAAATTTTTTGAAAGTGTTGCTTTGCAACACTTTCAAA
>JANNDZ010000579.1:0-2345 GCA_031378395.1 Pseudanabaena sp. OTE_75_metabat_487_sub | reverse complement strand
TGAAATTTTGTGGCGTTTCATGAAGTATGAGTGGATTGAACTCAATGCATATGAATCTTGGGAAAGTTTAGTCTCTTATGTTGAAAAAGTTCTTCGAGACTTTGGTTCAACTTATGTAATTAATTTTGCTTAGCTACTTATTAAATTCAGAAGATTTCAATGTATTCAAAAAATACTGTGGTAATTTTGGATTTGGTTTTATGTCCACGTCAAAGTCTGACTATTTAAAAACTTTAGTCAGATTGTCAGAAAAATATAGAACACAAACTGTTAAATTTTCTGAGTATATAGAACAGTTCTATACCAATGTACTAGCAACTAATCCAAAAGAATTATCAGTTCGTGATAAGAGAGGAGTTGCCAGACATTTAGCCCTATCTCTTTATCCAGATGATGCTATTTTCCTCTTAACTGGTGAAAATACTAAATTTATAACTTTTGGTATGACTGAATTTGGAATTAAGTATAGAGATAGGCTCTTGATTCATACTCTTAGCTTTTATGAAGATTACGAAGATATATCACCAGAATTTGCCACTAAATTGAGACAGGGAAGCTTAGAACTTCTAGGACAAATTGGTCTTGACGAAGAAAATTTTCCTGCTCATGCGCTTCAAGGATGGGTTAATGTCGATAATATTTACAAGTACGATCAAGATAGCTTTGCTGCTGATAAGGAAGCTCATGGTAAGGGAGATGACCTAGATGCATACAGACGGGAATGTGGTTTTTCAGAATGTGATGCTTGGTGTATTGAAATAAGCAATCCCGTTATACTTGAAAAACCCATTCTTCTATATGAGCCAGAAGACACGAGAGAAGGAGATTTGTGGTTTCCAGAATCAGAAAAAGAAATTCAAGCTTTTAGGCTAGCTCTTGAGTATGTCGCTTCTTAGGAATAAACGCAGAAATGTTAATACTATATAGCAGTAATTAAGCCACCACAGCTTCCGCTACTGGCTTAGGCTTTTTCTCAAAAACTTGAATATTTAGATCTTCAAGTTTTATCTCGTAAAACTCATGCCGAGAAAACAAAAAAAGAAAAAAGAGTAGTCATTAATAACGGCTAGAAGAACCTCATGTCTGGTTCCCAATCGTCAGAGATCGCTAAATCTGGAATATCCATTAGTTGCCCAACTTCATTTCTATAGATTGTGGCTATAGAAACGCCACTCATGCCACAAACACTGCTTAGAATCTCAGTATCCCTTGCCTGAAGTAGTTTAACAAACACTATTACAAAATATTCAATTGAGAACCTAATCTTTGAAAATGCCACTATTAGGTTTAGTTCCTCTTGTCAATTCTGCAATGCCGCTAAAAAAACTCATCATTATCAGACGTTTGAGGCATTAGAGGCGTTTGTGGCGTTAACTTTACTTGCTTTTCAAGTTCAATAAAGCGTTTACCATTAGTTCCTTTGTACTGAAGAACGGTAATTCCTATACCCCTTAAATCTGGCGCAATTCTAGCAATTGTTTTGCCAAGCGATCTCGATGTGCTAGACCACGACCTAGATTTGACAGTCTTTTCATCAGTGAATTCTGCTAACTTTTCCAATAGTTCGGTAGGTGATCCTTTCCAAATGTCTCTTGATGACATAAGCCTTTGAATAGCTATAGCAACTGGTGAAGCTTCTAAAACTTCCTCATGCCCGATCGCCCGATTGCGATCGTATGCCTGCATAAAGCAACCAGCCTCAAAACCTAATGCCGTTTCCACAGACATTGCCCATTTAGCAAAATCTGCCATTCTAGGTAAGCTTAGCGGTTGCACATTAGGCAAATTAGAAATTCCTTTACTTAAGGCTGTTAATAATGCTCCAAAAACATTAGGCAAAACTAGATCTACCTTTTTCTGTAGCTCTTGCTCTGTAAGTCTTGAGTCCTCAGAAATAACAGGTAAAGTTACAAGCAAGGATCGCTCTAACAAGTCCGATCGATTAGCCAAAGAATCAATTCCATTAATGATCATAGGACGTATAAACCTAAAAACCGTCTCCTCATCATTTTGATAGAGTGTTCGAGTGGCAAACCCACCGCCTGTAGAAATACGACATAAAGCATCGGATAGATCGTTCTTAATACCAGAAAAGTTGTCGAAACATATTAACCATCGATTTAGTGCAGTTATAGCCAAATCATGAGTATTTTTCGGTTCGGGAAGAAGCGGCGATTTATTTGGATCGATCAATCTCGAAAATACGTGCGATTCGTTTCATGAGAATCACGGTAACCAGTCCGTAAATAATCATGAGAGCCAAGACACCTCAGTCTAGCTTAACTGTTCAGAGGATATAGGTGAAAGCCCTATCGTCTAAACTCAAGACTGACTCCTTATCTGCC
>JANNDZ010000561.1:0-3145 GCA_031378395.1 Pseudanabaena sp. OTE_75_metabat_487_sub | reverse complement strand
GCAAATCGCCAGCTTAGCTGGCGATTTGCTGTTTTTTATGGTTGTTTTTGCAGCGATCGCACTGAAGCAATTACATGATTAGCAACGGTTTCTATCTCATCAAAAGTATTAAACCTACCAATGCCAAAACGAATGGAAGCGTAGGCTAACTCCTTAGAATGTCCCAAACAGGTAAGCACATGCGATGGCGTAGTCTTTGCAGAAGTACAAGCGGAGCCAGAAGAGACCGCGACAACTTGCTGCAAAGAAAGCATTAAGGCGGCTCCATTCACTCCTGTAAAACTAACATTGAGATTGCCCGCGAGTCTCTGCGTTCGATGTCCATTGAGAATAATGCGATCAAGTTCGCTTAATCTCTGCCATAAATGTTCACGCAGATCTAGAGCTTTCTGCTGCTCCTCAGCTTGAGAAGCGATCGCAATTTCGAGAGCCTTCGCAAAGCCGACAATCTGCGGCGTATAGAGAGTACCAGAGCGCATTCCTCGCTCATGTCCACCGCCATGTAATTGGGGTGCAAGACTTACTCTTGGGCGACGACGTACATACAAAGCCCCGATCCCCTTTGCACCGTAGATTTTATGGGCAGTGAGCGACATCACATCGATCTTCATCGCGTTCACATCAATGGGAATTTTACCGATCGCTTGAGCCGCATCGCTATGGAATAAAACTTGGTGATCATGACAAATTTGTCCAATTTCTGCGATCGGTTGTAGTACCCCAATCTCGTTATTCGCCGCCATCACCGAGACTAAAATTGTATCGGCACGAATTGCTGCTTCCAGTTGCTGCAAATCGATTAAGCCGTCCGATTTGACAGGTAAGTAGGTAATCTCAAACCCAAGGGATTGCAAATAAGCACAGGGATCAAGCACCGCGCTATGTTCCGTTTGTACGGTGATGATATGCCGCCCTTTTTGGTGATATGCCTCAGCTACTCCCTTAAGAGCCAGATTATTTGCTTCGGTTGCACCACTAGTAAAGATTATTTCTTCAGTCTCAGCATTGATAGCATTCGCGATCGACTCACGCGCTAACTTGACCGCCGCTTCTGCTTCCCAGCCATAGAGATGCCCAACACTTGCTGCATTGCCAAATGATTCCCGAAAATATGGCAGCATCGCCTCTAACACTCTCTCATCGACGGGTGTTGTGGCATGACAATCAAGATAAATTGGTCTTTGCATAGGGCTTTAACGATTAAAGAGGGCGCTTTGCGCCCTCTTTAATTTCATAGAAGAGATACTTTGCGTTCCTTTTCTAATTAGCTGACTAAATCAACGATACTTTCAAAATCTTGGAGAGATTTTTTAAATGCACTCTCCGCAGCGATCGCATCTTTAGCTTTGGCAGCATTATCAAGGTTCACAAAATTTTTGAATAGGCTATTAGCTAGATCATTAGCAGTTACTTTTTGAGTTTTGCTCAACTGACCTGCGATCAGTCTTAGCTCACGACGAATTTCGCCAAATGGCCCGTGAATGTATGTAATTACATCAACCCATTTTTGGGCATATACAAATTTTTCGAGCCGATCAAAGCGATCGCTAAGCACCTGTAGCTTTGCAGCAGATGCTGCAAGTGCGGCTGCTTGAGAGGCACTTGCAGCGATCGCAGGTTGAGTTAAGACAGGGGCAAACAGAGTGCCGACTAGCGCCAGCATTAAGCAAAAGGCGATCGCAACTTTTTTGAAACCTTTCCAATAATTTTTGAGATTCAACACAGAAAAAATTACTCCTTTATCAATAATTACAGATCTAATAAGTAGCCAAGGGATTTGCTAACAAATAAAGTCCAATCCAGATTTCCCAGAATTAGTGGGGCGGCAAAGCCGCCCCACTAATTCTGGTTTTATATTTGATACTTTACTAAATCGCAGATTCCTAAGCACAATTAAATATAAAATTCCAAAATCTGCACAGCCTGCGCATTGGGCAGTGCAGATTTTGGCTCTGTTTTTTTAATTATGCTGAGTTACTTAAGTGTGTTGTAGGTACTTTGCGCCCACAACATACTTTATAGAAGGCGCAAAGCGCCACACCAAGGTTATTATTTTACCTGTTTCAATGCATCTGCCGAGCCTGCTACCGAAATAGCAGGTGTTACAAAATATTTTTGCGCCACATTCTGCACGTCAGCGACCGTCACTCCCTCAATTGCCTCAACAAATTGGCGATCGAACTCCAAACCCAAGCCCATCAACTCATACCATCCATACACTTGAGCAATTTGACCATTAGTTTGCTTGCCGAGGGCATATTGTCCGAGTAATTTGCTCTTGCAAATTGCTAACTCTTCTTTTGTGATCGCAACCGTAGCAAGTCGTTCGCACTCATGACGCAACCCTTCAAGGGCAACTCCTGTGTTTTGCGGAGCCGTTCCCATATAAGCGACAAATTGCGAAGCTTCTAATCTCGTGGGATAAAATGCAGAGACTTCGTAAGCAAGACCGCGTTTTTCGCGTAATTCCACAAACAAGCGGCTCGATAATCCATTGCCTAAATAGGTAGAGATAATTTTTAGAGCGGCATAGTCGGGCGAGCTAACTGATGGTGCAGGATAACCAATTATGACGATCGCCTGTTGTGTATCCTGCTCATGGGTAACTAAGCGCGACTGAAAATTGGGTTGGGGTGTTGATGTAACCGTGGGTTGATGTGGCTTTTTCCAATCCCCAAAGGCTTCCCCCACGAGTGAGAGTGCTTGCTCTGGCGAAATCTTACCTGCGATGCTGACCACCATCTGATCGGGACGCAAATAAGTTTGGTGAAAATCAACCAAGTCATTGCGAGTGAGGTTGCTGACGGTTGCTTCTGTCCCAAGGCTTGGGAACCCGTATGGATGATCCCCATACATTAACTGTTGCAAGTGATCATAGGCGATCGTAAATGGGCGCTCCTGCTGCGATCGGATTGATTGAATTGTCAGCCTTCTTTCGAGATCAAGCTCACTGTCGGGATAGCTAGGCGATCGTAAAATTTCTGCACCTAACAGCAGCATGTCATGAAAATCTGATGAAATAGTTTTCAATGAGAGTAAAAAATAGTCGCTTGAGCACTCTGTGCCCAATGATGCGCCAATCGACTCCACCTGTTCTGCAATTTCTAGGGAGGAAGATCTTTCAGTGCCGCGTGTCATCAATGAG
>JANNDZ010000544.1:0-7106 GCA_031378395.1 Pseudanabaena sp. OTE_75_metabat_487_sub | reverse complement strand
GAAAAAACATGAAAACAAAAAACTACTCAGACTTCATCTTTGGCACTTTATTTGGCTCTTTGCTGATGGCGAGTTATCAACCATTCGCGATCGCAGATGAAGTTTTTAAGCGTGACTATGCATTCTCAACGCCGATACCTGCAACTGGCAAAGTCACAATCCGTAAGCCGATTCAAGATTTACCTGAGAAGAGTCTTTTCGCAGCATGTCCTACAAAATCTAACCTTCAAGAGTTTGCCGAAAGCACCAGTTTTTTGGTGATGATTTGTCGCGAACGCGAAAATAAACTCCAAAAATATTGGATTCAGAAAAACAAGAAAACAGGTTCAGTTTTACGTTTAACGGCGCGAGATCTGCCCCGCCAGCCATATGCTGGTTGGAAGCATGGAGATTATGAAGTGTCTCTGTACGGTGATGGACGAAACCCAGAACTAATTAATGCTTATCTGGAGTCATACAACGTGAAAACAAAGAAAGGAAGAGCAGAGGCTCTACTTTATTACTACAGTAAATTTCATGTTTCCAAATAGCAGGAACTATACCAATGCAAATACAAGATTATCGATCGCCTAAAGTCACTGTCATCGGGGCGGGGAATGTTGGCGGCATGTTAGCGCAACGTATCGCTAAGCAAAATCTAGCTGACGTTGTATTATGCGATATTGTCCAAGGGAAACCGCAAGGAATTGCCCTTGATCTTGCTCAAGCGCATACAATTTCCAATCTCGATCGCCAAATTATCGGCACTAATGACTACAGCGACACCAAAGATTCGGATGTGATTGTCATTACCGCAGGCATACCACGCAAAGAGGGGATGAGTCGCAACGATCTGCTCAGGATTAATGCAGGCATAGTTAAGGATGTCGTACAGAAGGCGATCGCTCTCTCTCCTCACGCAATTTTGCTCATTGTCTCTAATCCTTTAGATGTAATGACTTACCTAGCATGGCAAGTCAGCGGTTTACCACCCCAAAGAGTAGTTGGCATGGCTGGAGTTCTAGATGCCGCTAGATTTCAAACTTTTATTGCTATGGAATTAGGCATATCCACTGCAGATATCTATACTACTGTTTTGGGTGGGCATGGTGATTTGATGCTTCCTTTACCACGCCTATCGACAGTAAACGGTGTTCCGATTACTGAGCTATTGTCACAGGAGGCGATCGCCCGATTAGTAGAGCGAACTCGCAATGGCGGTGCAGAAATCGTCAAGTTGCTGCAAAATGGTAGTGCTTATTTTGCGCCATCGGCGGCAGCTTATGTCATGGTCGAAGCAATCATTAGCGATCGGCATCGAATTTTTTCTGCTGCTGCTCATCTCACAGGTGAATATGGCTTAAAAGATATATTCATGAGTGTACCTGTAAAGCTAGGACGACAAGGTGTTGAAAAAGTAATCGAACTGGAGCTTACAGATGATGAACTTGCAGCGCTCCATGCCTCAGCAAAATCGATCCAAGAAAATATTAATTTGTTGTAAGGAATCTACAATTTGATAAGTAATAAAACCCCTAAAAACTATGCCGTCCGAGTAATGGGTAGTATAGTTTTTTGGGTTTTACAAAAGAAGTTTTCATGAATTAGCGATCGCTGTATCATGGGGAGAAAGATTGCCTAAAACTTAGATTAATCACGACCACCATGACCAATTCTGAAGCAATTCTTGCAGGCAGATATAAAATTGTAAAACCGCTTGGTGGTGGTGGTTTTGGGCAGACATTTTTGGCGCGGGATTTACAATTACCAAATCAGCCAGTTTGTGTAGTTAAGCAACTCAAGCTCCAATTACTTAAACCCCAAGAACTAGCGATCGCAAAACGCCTATTTGATAGTGAGGCTGCAACTTTACATGATTTAGGAGTTCACGATCAGATTCCGCGACTATTTGCCCACTTTGAGCAAGGTGGTGAATTCTATCTAGTCCAAGAGTTTATTGAAGGTGAGACCTTAGAATCTGAGATTGGTACTGGCAAGAAATGGGATCAAATAAAGCTGATTTCTGGATTAAGAGATATTTTGCATGTGTTAGCTTTTGTACATAGCTGTCAAGTGATTCATCGAGATATCAAACCTGCTAACTTGATCCGCCGTCGTAGCGATCGCAAAATAGTACTAATTGATTTTGGTGCAGTCAAAGCTATTAGCCCAGATTCATTAGAGCGCTTTATCGAGGAAGAGAACCAGACTCGAAGTGTTGTTGTTGGCTCCTTGATGTACATGCCCAATGAGCAATTAGCGGGTCAACCAAAATTTTGCAGCGATGTTTATGCGTTGGGATTAATGTGCATACAAGCATTCACGGGGCTTTCTTTTAAAGAGTTGCCAAAAGATCTGCAAACCAATGAATATACCTGCGCCTTAGCTAGTGCCAAGGTCAATATTAAAATTAATCCAGCACTGGCGGCAATCATTGACAAAATGGTGCGATATGACTATCGCCAAAGATATCAAAATGCGACAGAGGCTTTGCTAGTACTAGAGAATCTTCTCCGCAATGCCAAAGCGGCGACAACTATTTCTAACCCTCCACCAAAACAACAGCAGCAACTTCAATTGGAAGAACCTGAGGGACAAATAGAATTAGGATCTCGTTTCTATATTCAGCGCCCTCCTATTGAAAAAGACTGTCTGGAAACTATGCTGCGAGCAGGTTCACTAATTCGGATTAAAGCGCCTCGACAAATGGGCAAGTCATCTTTGCTATCACGCACTCTAGCTTATGCTAAACATAAAGACTATCAAGTCGCGCATTTATACTTTCAGCAAGCGGATAGCGATATATTTGATGACCTAGATTTATTCCTGAAATGGTTTTGTGCGAGTATTGCTTCAGAATTAGAGCTAGAGGATAATTTGGAGGAGTACTGGCAAGGAGTTCTAGGTAGCAAAAACAAGTGTACAAAATATTTTCAGCGTTATTTACTTGCCGCAAAGGAAGCTCCTTTAGTGTTAGGGCTGGATGAAGTAGATTTAATCTTTCAATATCCAAAAATCGCCTCTGATTTTTTTGGGTTACTAAGAGCTTGGCATGAAAAGGCGAAAAATGAAGATATTTGGAAAAAACTAAGATTAGTAATTGTGCATTCCAAAGAAGTCTATATTCCTTTAAATATCAATCAGTCACCTTTTAATGTAGGTTTACCGATTGATTTACCTGAATTGACTCTGGCGCAAATTGCAGATTTAGTGCAGCGACATCAACTAGATTGGCAGCCAGCTCAGATCAAACAATTGCTAATGCTTACTGGTGGGCATCCTTACTTGGTTAGACTAGCCCTTTATCAAATTGCGCGAGGAAGAATAGATTGGGGAAATTTACTCAAAACTTCTCCAACTGAAGAAGGGATTTATGGCAACCATCTTCGTCGTCAACTTGGCAGTTTAAGAGAAGATCCTGAACTGCTAGAAGCATACAAAGAGTTGGTTATCAGCTCTCGCCCTTTGCAGTTAGATAGCCAATTAGCCTTTAAGTTGAGAAGCATTGGTTTAGTGAAGCTAGTTGGTAATCATGTAGTTCCTATGTGTGCTTTGTATTATCAATATTTTCAACAAATTTTTCAACAATCCAAAATAAACCCGTAGAGAATGCGGCGCTTCGCGCCGCATTCTTTCTACAATTTGTTAGGTAAACGATGCTTGCTGAAAGAACTACAAATTATCTATATCAAGTTGGTGGCAGTCTATCTATTGATGCGCCTACTTATGTAGCGAGGCAAGCTGATAGCGATCTCTATGAAAGCCTGAAATCTGGAGAATTTTGTTATGTTCTCAATTCGCGGCAGATGGGTAAGTCTAGCCTCAGAGTCCGCACAATGAAACGACTGCAAGAGGAAAACTTTGCCTGTGCAGCAATTGATATTACGGCGATCGGCACATCTGACATTACACCAGAGCAGTGGTATGCAGGGCTGATTGATAGCATTATCAGTAGCCTTGGGCTTTATGATTCCTTTGATTTGGAGGAATGGTGGGAACGTAATCACTTGCTTTCTCCAGTACAGCGCTTTGGCAAATTCCTTGATGAAGGATTACTCAAGAAAATCTCTTCGCCTGTAATTCTATTTGTGGATGAAATTGATACTATTCTCAGTTTGAATTTTGCCGTTGATGATTTTTTTGCATTAATTCGAGAATTATTTAATCGTCGCGCCGATCGCATTGCTTACAATCGCCTGACTTTTGCACTGTTTGGAGTAGCCACACCTGCTGACCTGATCCGCGATAAGCAACGCACTCCTTTTAACATTGGTCGAGCAATCGAGCTAAGGGGGTTTCAGCTAAAAGAAGCAAAGCCTCTAATGAGAGGAATATTAACCAAGTCTCAGAACCCCGTCGCTGTTCTCAAAGCGATCATTGCTTATACAGGTGGACAACCATTTCTCACCCAAAAACTTTGTCAAATCATTCTAAATTCACCAGAATCAATTCCCCTAAATCATGAACTTGTCTGGGTGAATAATTTAGTGCGATCGCGTCTAGTTGATAACTGGGAAATACAGGATCAGCCCGAACACTTTAAAACAATTCGCGATCGCATTCTCTGGAGCAGCGAAAACCGTCAAGGAAGGTTGCTCGGCTTATACCAACAAATTTTAGCTTCCGAGCCATCTTTGAACAAGAGTGAATACGGAATAACTGCTGATGATACTCCAGAACAAACTGAGTTACGGATTACAGGACTAGTCGTCAAACGCGAAGGAAGACTAAGAGTATATAACCCAATTTATGCCGCAATTTTTAATCAAAACTGGGTAAACCAAGCTTTAGCAAATTTACGTCCCTATGGTGAATCATTCAAAGCTTGGGTGGATTCTGACTACCAAGATGAGTCACGATTGTTGCGAGGACAAGCATTACAAGATGCTTTGTCATGGTCTTCAGATAAGAATTTAAGTAATCATGATTACCAATTCTTTTCGGCTAGTCAAGACCTTGAAAAAAGAGAAGTAGAAGTAGCGCTCTTTGCCCAAGCCGAAGCAAATCAAATTCTTTCGGCAGCAAAACGACGACTAGAAAAAACCTTGGAGGCGGAGCAAGAGGCTAAAGTTAGGTTGGTGGAGATGCAGCAAAGACTACAAGCTAGCTTAACGCAAGCCGAAGTTGTTCTCAAAAGTGCTTCCGCTAAGGCAACTTTTATCCTTAACCAGCAATTTGAATCGCTCTTAGAGTCCATGGAAGCAGGTCAGCAGTTACAAGACTTAGAAGATTCCACTGGCGAAAGAGCAAGTCTCCGAATGCATGGGATTAGCGCCCTGCACCAAGCTGTTTACAATGTCCGCGAATATAATCACCTTGCGGGACATTTAAATACGATCACCTGCATTGCGATCGCGCCAAATGATTATCTCATTGCATCTGGAAGTAGCGATCGCACAATTAAAATTTGGGATATGAAGGGCAACCTAAAACAAACCCTAAGTGGTCATACAAACTGGATTACTAGCCTGAGTTTTAGCCGTACTGGACAGCATCTTGCTTCTGCTAGTCGTGACGGTACGATTAGGCTTTGGAAAATGGATCGATATACAAAATTGTACGTCGATCAGCCGATTCAAATTCTGAAGGATCATCAAGCACCTGTTTTGGCAGTAAAATTTAGTCCTACCGATGCCATATTTGCCTCCTGCGGCGAAGATGCCAAAATCAGATTATGGCGCGATGATGGTACTGCATTTAATACCTTCACTGGTGGACATAGTAAATGGATAACTTGTCTCTGTTTTAGTCCCGATGGGGAGCGGATAGTGACAGGTAGTGCGGATCAATTGCTGATTATTTGGAACGTCAATGGAACAATTATAAGAACTATTAAAGCCCATGATCGATTTATTGAAGATATCGATATTTCTCCATCTGGGCGGATTATTGCTTCTGCAAGCCGTGGTCATGATGCAAAACTTTGGAACATGGAAGGAAGTCTGATCGCTTCTCTTGATGGGCACACTGACAAGGTTTTAGGAGTAAGATTTCACCCTAATGGCAAATCTCTGGCTTCTGTTAGCAGCGATCGCACAGTTAAACTCTGGGATACTAAAGGTAATTTACTGAAAACTCTGTATGCACATAAAGGTGGTGTCCATAGTATTAACTTTAATACCAATGGCAGTACGATGCTCACGGGGAGTCAGGATACTACAATCAAATTTTGGCGTACCCACGGCAACTCACCAGTTTGTTTTGTTGAACATACAGATGAAGTAAATTGTCTCGCCTTCAGTTCTGATAGTCGATTTATCGCTTCTGCTAGCAACGATTTCACAATTAAAATTTGGCTAGCTAATGCTAAATTGATTACCTCTCTCGAAGGACATAAAGAGAGTGTAAATAGTGTTTGTTTCAGTCCAGATGATCGATTTTTACTGTCTGTTGGTAGCGATCGCGCCATCAAGATTTGGAATGCTAAAGGTATCTTGCTTAAAAGTATATATAACGAACATGAGGCAGCGATTTATAGTGTAGCCTATCGCAGTGATGGGGAGCTATTTGCCTCTGCTAGTGCTGATTGCACAGTCAAGTTATGGAGTAAGGAAGGGGAATGGATACATACATTAATTGGTCATGCCAACGCTGTTTATCAAGTCTGTTTTAGTCCTGATGGCAATATGTTAGCGACAGCAAGCCAAGATAAAACTGTGAAACTATGGCATTGGGATGGAACTTTATTAAATACTTTGAATGGTCATACAGGTGAAGTTTATAGTGTTTGCTTTAGTCCTGATAGTCAGACAGTTGCTAGTAGCAGTAAAGATGGTAGTGTTAAATTATGGAACCTTGATGGCAAATTGCTGAAAACCCTAAATGAACATACTGCTGAAGTTAGAAGTGTTTGCTTTAGTCCTGATGGTAATGCCTTAGCATCGGGCAGTAGCGATCGCACTGTCAAGATCTGGAGCCTTGATGGTAAGGAACTCTTAACGCTTCAAGGTCATCAATCAGCAGTGAAGAGTATTTGCTTTAGCGCTGATGGTGAGACAATTGCCTCCGCTAGTGTTAATGGGAAAATCATTCTATGGGATTTCGATCTAGCACATCTGATGGAATTGGGTAACAACTGGATTCAAGACTATTTAGAAACCCATGAGCTGTAAAAACGAAAAGAGAGT
>JANNDZ010000510.1:0-4563 GCA_031378395.1 Pseudanabaena sp. OTE_75_metabat_487_sub | reverse complement strand
ACCGCGTTTATTTGGCTCGACTGTGATGTAATTTCGGTAGTTCATATTTGTAGCCTAAAGAATAGGGCGGCACGAGCCGCCCCTTTTTTATTTTACTCTACACCTTCAATGCGGTCTTCGAGTTCTTGATAGAGTTCACGCAATCTATCAAGATTCTCTTCGCTGGTTTCCCAATAGCCTCGACCATTGACTTCTAGAAGAGTACCAACAATCTTACGGAACGAATTAGGATTGAGATTTTTGAGCCGATCGCACATCTCTTTATCGTTCACATAGACATCATTGACATCTTCGTAAACCCAGTTATCCACTGCTCCAGCCGTTGCCGACCAGACCATCGTGTTCACAAGGCGCTTGGAGATTTCGCGTACACCTTCGTAACCACTCTTGAGCATTCCCTCATACCATTTAGGATTGAGAATCTTGGTGCGGGTATCGAGACGGACGGTCTCGGTCAGGGTGCGAACTTGAGCATTGGCAGTGGTGGTGTCAGCGACAAAAGAGGCGGGTTTTTTGCCATCTTTACGGAGACTGCCAACGAGTTTGGTGGGGTCAGAGTCGAAGTAGTGGGATACATCGGTAAGACTGATTTCTGAGGAATCAAGGTTTTGGAATGTCATGTCAACGGTCTTCAGTGAGGCTTCGTAAAGCTGACGCTGTTGAGTGTTGCTGACATTACCACCAAAGGCGAAGGACTTGCGCGATAGATACATCTGTTGCAATTCTTCTTCGTTTTCCCATGTGCTGTTTTCCACAGCGAGGTTAACGTTAGAGGAATAAGAACCCGATGAGTTACTGAATACGCGGGTTGCGGCTTGGTTGATGGTTAAGCCAAACTCTTCCGCTTGGGCGATCGCATGTTTGCGGACAAAGTTCATTTCCAAAGGCTCATCGGCTTCAGCAGCCATTCTCACGGCGCGATCGATTAAGTCCATTTGATTCACGAATAAATCGCGGAACACGCCTGAGCAGTTGACGACCACATCAACGCGAGGTCTGCCAAGTTCTGCAAGAGGTGTTAACTCTAAACGGTTGATACGACCGAGAGCGTCAGGCATGGGTTTCACGCCGATCATACAGAGAACTTGAGCGAGGGATTCGCCGTAGGTCTTGATGTTGTCTGTTCCCCAGAGGACGACAGCGATCGTTTCGGGATAGACTCCATTGTTGTCTTGACGCTGACGCTCTAAGAGGCGATCGACTACGGTTTTGGCGGCTTGAACTGCGGCACTCGTAGGGATCGAGTTAGGATCGAGGGCGTGCATATTCTTGCCAGTCGGCAGCACCAAAGGATTGCGGATTGGGTCTCCTCCAGGGCTAGGCAGAATATAGTCACCTTCGAGGGCGCGAATGAGACCGCCAAGTTCATTGTCGGCAACAATTTGTTTGAGACAGAACTCTAGGAACTCAAATAGAGGCTTGATGTCGTCTTTATTGATATTTGCATAACCATTCTCTTGGAAAACTTCGATCCAAGGTTCGGTTTTACCCATTTTAAAGAAGTTGAGAACCGAAAGTTTAGAAACTTTGCCATCATCATCGGCTTTAGCTTTGACCAATGCGCCAACGGCTTTGTTAGCGATCGCCCTGATACCAGACAACAATTCCACATCGGCGTAAATGCCTTTGTCGCTAGATTTGTACAGAACTTCGATATCGCGATTGATCGCTTCACACATGATCCGCAACAAAGACTTCATCTTGTCTTCAGGGCGATCGAAACTGGCGATGCTGGTCAAGACATCGGTGACATCTTCTACTTTCGGAGGTTCGCCAACAATGTGTAAACCACAGGGCAGAACACGCGATTCGATTTCCATCAGTTTGTTATAAACCTGACCGATGACGTTATCGCGTCCTTCTAAATCCATCTCCTTAGCGTCTTGATCGGGAAGCTGCACATCCTTATCCAGATTTACCAAGCGCACTTTATCCATAATCGTGTTGGTGATTTGGATACCGCGACTACCAGTCCGCAAATCTTTGTAAGAAGCAATCAGTTCGCTGAGTTCTTGCAAATTACGGCTCAATCCTGCATTCTCAGGGGCAGGAGTAATATAGCTGATGATTGTGGCGTAACCGCGACGTTTAGCGATCGTCGCTTCCGATGGATTGTTTACGGCGTAGTAATAGATGTTTGGCAGCGCACCAATCAGGCTATCAGGGAAACATTCGCCTGACATCCCAACTTGTTTACCTGGCATAAATTCCATCGAGCCATGAGTGCCGAAGTGGAGGACGGCATCAGCTCCCCAGATATGATTGAGATAGGTGTAATAAGCGACAAAACCGTGGTGTGGAGATGCAGATTTACTAAACAGCAATCGCATCGGATCGCCTTCATATCCAAAGGTTGGCTGCACACCGACAAATAGATTGCCATATTGCTTACCGTAAATCAGCAAGTTCTGTCCATCGGAATTCAGATGTCCAGGGGCGGCTCCCCACTGTTCGATAATGCGATCGACGTAGGGAGTATTTGCTTCATATTCAGGAACCGACATCTTGTAAGCAACATTCAATTCGGGGCTGCCGACCATCGCTTGAGCATCATGCAAGATATCTTGCATCATGTCGTGGGATGTCTTGGGCAAGCCTTGAACATCATAGCCATTGTTGCCAAGGGCTTCGGCAACTTTGTGAATGGAAGAGAATACATCCAAATAAGCAGCCGTGCCAATATTGCCCTTATCAGGTGGAAAGCTGAAGATCGTGATCGCGAGTTTCTTCTCGTGACGGGGCTTACGGCGGAGATTAGCCCATTTGATTGCACGGTTGGCGATAGTTTCGAGGCGATCGCCGATCGCGTGAGATCTTCCCGTCATGCTATCGCGACCCGAAAGCACAATTGGATCAAGTCCGCCGTCAAGCTCTGGTAAAGCAACTTGCAAAGCGACCTGCACAGGATGCAAACCGAGATCGCTATCTTGCCATTCTTCCGTGGTTTGGAATACGAGGGGTAAAGCCACCATGTAGGGGCGATTCAGCTTTTCGAGAGCTTTGATTGCTTTAGGATGATCTTGCTTGGCTGGACCACCGACTAGCGCAAAACCTGTGAGCGAGACGACACTATCGACGATCGCACGGTCTTTTTGTTTAGGATCGTAAAAATATTCTTCAACAGCATTGGAGAAATCTAAGCCCCCGTTGAATACAGAAATCACCCTTGCGCCTAGGGATTCTAATTCTTGCACCATCGCCACATAATGCGCGTCATCGCCCGTCACAAGGTGAGTTCTTGCCATCAGCAAGCCCACGCATGGCGCGAGGGGGTCTTTCATGTCATCAGAAATATCTTCGCGAGCATTAAACCATTTTAAATAGTCAGCCGTAGTCTCGAACATCTTCGGCGCGAGTGGATGCCAAAGCCCCATGTCCAGATATGTGACGGGATCTTTAATGATCAGTGTTCCCGAGCCCGTTTCTTTAGCTCTTGCCTTGACGGTGGGTAAATAATTTTGGGCAAGCATCAACAAGAAATTTTCGAGATTTTCGGTCGAACCGCCTAGCCAATACTGGAAGCTCAACATGAAATTACGAGCATCCTGCGCCTTGTCCATCGGCATATATTTGAGAATCTTCGGCAAGGTCTGCACAACCTTGAGCATACTGTCCTGAAAAGAACTCCCCGATTTTTCCTTGCGCTTACGCATAAACTGGGCGATCGCACTCTTGGACTGCCCCAGATTTTCCATGCTGAAGCTGCCCATCTTATTGAGGCGCATCACCTCTGGCATCGATGGGAATACCACACAGGCAGATAGGCGATCGCGATGTGGGGTAACGGCAAGAGCAATCTTGGTAGCAAGGTCGTCAATAAAAATTAGCGATGCGATGAAAATATCAGCGCCAGCGATATCTTCTTTGAATTCTTCGTAATTTTCGGGACTCCGAATATCCTCAATTAGGTAGCCACTAACCTCGATCGCAAGGTTGGGATTATTTTTATTAATTGACTTTACAGCCGCCGACATAGCGCTCTGGTATTGAGGTTCGAGCACTACATAGACCAACTTCATTAAGACCCGACCCTGTAGATTTTCGGGAATGATACGTCTACTAGATAGTGATGCGATCGGTGGCGCAGAAGTGAACATGCAGTCTCCTAAAATTACTGTCCTGATTTTTGGGCTTTGGTTAATTTGTTTTATTATTTGCCGTGAAAATTGTTACACAGAGCAACAATTTGCAATTAGATATTTATACCTACTCACTATTTAATACCAAACAACCTATGCAGTGGTTGATTTTGGGCAATAAATGTAAGAATTTGGAATTGATTTGGTTACATTTCGTTACATTTCTTAACGCTACGCGATAGACAAGAGGCTTAAGCCCCTTGTTGGCGATCCCAGCCAAAAATTAGCATTAGAAATCAGAATTAGAAATTACCATTAACCGAGAAATATAATCCTGAATCTTGGAGATTAGTGCCAGAGTTATTGGCATTTACAAGGGGCAGCCCATAGTCTAAGCGCAAGGTTAAATTGCGAAATGGTTTGTATTGAGCGCCCAGACCGATGCTGAATAGAGTTTGAGGGCTGGGATTAGCGGTGCGATTAT
>JANNDZ010000464.1:0-10228 GCA_031378395.1 Pseudanabaena sp. OTE_75_metabat_487_sub | reverse complement strand
GCCGCTTCTGTTCCTTCTTCGTTAACTTCGACAAAAGTTTTATGCTTAATATCACTAATAAAAGCTTTGACGGTTGAAAGATTACGAAAATCTGCCTTGTCTGGCTCGAAAGCGATCGCCATACCCAGATTTTGCAAAGCTGATTTGAGACTAGTCTCGTATTCCACTTTAAAGCGTGGCAATTGAATCAGTCCTTCTTTACGCGCGAATTTTGTTGACCATTCTTGCCAATTTTTTGCGGTCAGTTGTTTCTGAAACTCTAAAAGATTTGATTTAGACTTTGGCAAGAAAATCTCCATACTGAAGCGTCCAGTACCATAGGGAAGACTAATTGCTTGAAATGTCGGTGCATCATAGTAACGGTATTCCCCCGATCGCGACATGGCTGGATGTTGGATTTTTGTGCCATCAGCAAGGGTAAATGGTTGTGGCTTAGTCAGATATTTCTCAAAGGGAGCTTCCCATTTACCTTTAAAATAAACAGCATTAATTAAAAAGAGCATACTGTCAGCATCAATGCGATCGACGATTTTATCGATTTTGTCCTTGGTATTTTTCTTTACCCAAGCATTAATCGTATTTGCTGCATTAGGATCTTTAAAGTCAAGGTTGCTGATTTCGGCTTGATAGAATTCCTTCACTTTATTTAGAAAAGTCTGCTCTAATGCAATATCTTTTCTCGCCCAAAGGGAGTTGGCAATGTTCAACTCCACATTGGTATCGCCATTGGCTAATAATTGTTGAATATTGCGATTGTAGTCATTCACCTCATCGATTTTGATGTTTTGCAATTCTAAAGCCTTAGCGATCGCCTCTTGAGTTTCGCCACTCGCGCCGTTATAGGTCATCGACAAGGCGATCGCTACACTCGAAGGAGAGATAAATATATTTTTATTGGGATCTTGCTTAGCAAGGCGATCGAATAGATTAAATCCAAAACTGGTACTTGATTCAACTAATCGATCATCAAGTTTTACTTTACGGTTAATTGGGCGATTATTGATAATTGGTTTTGGAGATTCAGCAATATTAGTTGGCGCTGGGCTTACTGTACTGATCAGCGAAGCCTGCGGATTGCGAGTGTCTGGGACTGCACATCCGATTAATGCGAAGGCCAATAGGCTAATGAGTGTGGCTCGACAATAAATCTTCATAATGCTGATTTATAAATATCTATGCTTCTATATTTTTAGTTTAGGACATAATTTGCGATTACTTAGCGCTGTTACATTTTCTGTAACTCAATAATGATTGCCAAAACTAAAAAGCTATTTGCTCTTGCTCAGAAAAATGTATATTTACTTTGTAATACCTTATTAAGAGAGATTTATGGGAACTTGGGCTGTTGATTCTTTTGGGAATGATGATGCTTGTGACTGGACTTATGAATTGGAGAAAGTTAGTGACCTTTCGCCAGTTGAAGAAGCTTTAAATGCAGTACTTAATTCTGGTGAAGAAGGTGTTGAAGCCTCCGAAGCAACCGAGGCGATCGCTGCGATCGAAGTCATTGCTCGTTTGCAAGGCAATTGGGGTAAACGCAGTGCTTATTCCGAGAGGCTAGACAATTGGGTTGAAACTAACAAAATTCTGCCCTCAGCCGCTTTAGTCCAGAAAGCTCATTTAGTGATCGATCTCATTATTGCTGAGAATTCTGAATTGAATGAATTATGGCAAGAAACTGAAGACTATGAAGCTTGGGTAAACTCGGTCAATGAATTAAAAAATCGAGTCAATTTATAAAATTTCATCATTTAGCTGATTTGGAGATGCTTAATGGGAACTACAATTTGGGTATTAAGTAAGAGCAAGATGACAGAAGGCGATGAATGGGATCATTCAGCCTTGTTTTATGCTGTAGAGATGCTTGATCCTATCTGTGAGAAATTAGGCTTGGTAAAGATCTCTTCATTTCTAGATTGGACGGACTTTAATATAAACATGTCTGAAGATGAAGAATTCCCTGATGAGGATACATTACGAAATACAACATCATGGTTTAGTCCTTCAGAAGCATTACCAATGCTGAGAGTTTTGCGAGACCATGTGAAGAACAAAATATCTGATCACAAAATTCTTCTGGAGCAAAGTAAAGAACATCTTTCAGAGGAACTACTCGAAGACCTAGAGGACTGCATTACAAAGGTTGAGCAGATTTCTGCTGAGGATGATTTATTCCATTTTTGTGTTGTCATGTAGACCTACAGCAATTTGCGATCAAACTAATTAATGAATTTTATTCTGAAGTGAGATATGGATTACACAGTTCGAGATTTGAAAGTTTCTGATGAGCCAATCCTATGGACGATGTTGATGTATGCTGCCCATGAAAACTCACTCAAATCTGTGAAAAGTCAATCAATTCTAGCTCGCTATGTTGAGGGATGGGGTAGGCAAGGAGATATTGGTGCTGTTGCGATCACAGCTGAAAATGCGATCGCAGCTGCTTGGCTACGTTTATGGGCGGATGATGATCGAGGATTTGGTTATATTGACCCTGCTATTCCAGAATTAGCGATCGCGGTGTTGCCTGAATATCGAGGTAATGGGGTTGGTAGTAGATTGCTAAAGCAAGTTTTAGAATTGTCTCAAGGTTTATTTCCTGCGGTGAGTTTGAGTGTTCGCGCAGATAATCCAGTGGTGAGTTTATATCAACGGGTGGGGTTTGTTAAAGTGGAAGATAGCAAAATTGTCAATCGGGTTGGTGATATCTCTTTTAATATGGTCTATAGACATATATCGCCTTAATCAGGGAATGCTTGCTCAAAAACTCGCAATGCAGGGACAAGCGATCGCTGAAGGCATAGGGCGCATAGGATTTATAGAATTGTAGGAATTGTAGGGGCATAGCATTCCCACAGAAATTTATAAATTTTTAGGTCGCCATAATTTGGGAATGCTGTGCCCAACACCTCGCAACGCAGGGACAATTTGTCTGTGAAAGCATAGAGGGCAGAGCATTTGCAGATCGATATTGTTGCGGGTTTAAAAATTGTGGCGCAAATGCTATTCCCCTACGGGATTCTCACTCAATTTTGCTAATTCCTCCTTCGCAAATTCCTTTAATTTTTCATCTGGATCGCTGTTAGAGACTGTCTTCAATAATTCCAATGTTTGAGGTTTATCGCTGTAATATTTGAGGATTCCTTCTAGTGCAGTTTGGCGGGGATTTTCCTGGTACTTATTCTCGCGCTTAAAAGGATCTCGGATGGCGAGATCGCATAAAAAATCAAACGTTTGTAGGTCATCTTTCCAGCCTTTGGCAATCTCTTGTACCGCCGCCCTTCGCACATCATAATTCTGATCGTTAAGAGCGCGGTCTTTTAGCCAAGGAAGGGTATCATTGTCATCTTCCCAGCCTTGGGCAATCGCTTGTACCGCCGCCCTTCGCACATCATAATTCTGATCATTAAGAGCGTGGTCTTTGAGCAAAGGAAGGGTCTCAGAGTCATCTTTCCAGCCTTTGGCAATCTCTTGAACCGCCGCCATTCGCACATTCCAGTTTTGATCATTAAGAGCGTGGTCTTTGAGCAAAGGAAGGGTATCAGTGTAATCTTTCCAGCCTTTGGCGATCTCTTGTACCGCCGCCATTCGCACATCTGGATTCTGATTGTTAAGAGCGTGGTCTTTGAGCAAAGGAAGGGTATCAGTGTAATCTTTCCAACCTTTGGCGATCTCTTGTACCGCTGCTATTCGCACATTTGCATTCTGATCGTTAAGAGCGCAGTCTTTTAGCAAAGGTAGGGTATCAGTGTCATCTTTCCAACCTTTGGCGATTTCTTGTACCGCCCCCCTTCGCACATGATAACTCTGATCGTTGAGAGCGCGGTCTTTTAGCAAAGGTAGGGTATCAGAGTCATCTCTCCAGCTATTAGCAGTCACATATATCGCCGCTATTCGCACATCTTCATTTTGATCATTAAGAGCGTAGTCTTTTAGCAAAGGTAGGGTGTCAGAGTGGTTTTTCCAGCCATTAGCGATCTCAAATATCGCCAATTCAGAGATGAATGATCTTCTCCAAAATTTTAAAAGGTCTGGATCAGAATAGTCTGGATTAGAATAGTCTGCGTTAGACTTGAGACATTTTTTTAACCAAACTAATGTCTCAGAGCTATTTTGCCAAATAATGGCAATGTTATTTAAGAGTCTCATTGCTAATTCAGAAGTGAACTTATAAGACTGATGTTCTTGTTCAACTTCGTCTTGTAGTGTTTTTAGCAACTTACTAGAAGTACTTACAATCAAATTTTTGTTCCTTACCTCAACAAAACAATCCGCTGCTAATAAGAGATTTGATAGCCCTTCTTTTTTGAGTCTTTTGATTAAAAAAATTGGCTCATCTAAAAATGCACTTTTATCAACTTGCTGCTCCAAAAGAAAATCAATAATATCAGCAACGAATCTAGGTTCGATCATCCCAGAAATCAACCGCAAAACCTCATGCCAAGACTCATCCTGCCAATGCTTACCAAACACATCATTGATTAACCGCTCAATTGTCAGCGTCTGCGACTCCTTAAACTGCCAAACAAACTCCCACGCACAAAAATACTCCAAAAAAGTCCGATGCACAAAACCATAGGAATCCCCACCCAGATCGCAGAGGATAAAATTGCGCGTGCGAAGCTGACCGATCATGATACGAGCGATTTCCCTTGGCTTCTCCACCTCAATCGTCTTCAGGTAATCCGTCAAAATACTCTCCAACTGCGCCGCACCAATCAAATTCCCCGCCAAACCCTTCGCACTCGACTGCATATAATAGGCAACCTTCCGCAACATCGCCTGCTTATCGCGATAGTCAATCGTTTTCGGATCGATCCGCCGATCCTCCACTAGCGCTCGTTCCACATCCCATTGATGCAACAACACCCTAGATGCTTGGTTATACAGTTCAGGACGATCCCTCGGTAATTCCTGATTCCGATTGAGAATCGCCATCATCGTTAATAACAAAGGATTTCCCGCCAACTCCTTAATTGATCGCGACTCCCTAATCGCCTTCTGCAAACGCTCTCGCTTGCGATCCTTATCCGCACCCTCCGCAAAATTCAGATCGTGCCAACGCCCCACAAACTCCTGCATTTGCTCATCATTCAACTCTTGTAGCATAAAGTGCTGAAACCCCGCATCCCTTAACCGTTGCGCCTTATAACCCAACCACCGCGAAGTCGCAACAGACCTCACCGCAGGATACTCATTCGTAAAGCGATGGATATCCGTCACCACCTCATCGCGCAACGCAGGATCAAACACCTCATCAATTCCATCAAATAGGGCAATGACATCACCATTCTTCAGCTTTTCATGCAAATCCTGCTGATTCAGCCGACAGGTAATATTCCCACCATGAATAAACGAAACAATATCCTTACATTTCCCCGCTAGCTTATCACGGGCATAGGTACGCAACTCCAACAAAAGCGGTAACGGATGCAAAGGCAAATCTCGCACAGGTCGCTCCGCCCAAATCAGCGCCAGATATTGCAACAGCGTCGATTTCCCCGATCCAGGGTCGCCCAAGATTACCGCATATTTCGCAACGACCTCCTTCGCCAACTCCTGCGGATCGCCCAAAACCTCAAACACCCCTCGAATCGGCTGCTCGACATAGCGCTTGCGATGACTCTCTAACTCCGCTTCCGCAAGTTCCAACACATCCAACTGTCCACTCTCCTGCAACAGCCGCGATCGATCCTTCGGCAACTCATACACCTGCGGAATAAACTCCTGACATTCCCGCAAATTCTGAGGAATAAAGATCTTCCAAAGCTTCAACTCGTTGTAATACACCCCAGTCGTATCCAGAGATTCCAGCTTCAAGTTGCCATACCTTTCCTGCAACCCTTCCGCATACTTCTCTAAATCAAAGGCTGGCGCAATTCCCGCTAATTCCTGCACAGCATCCGCCGTTACCGCCTGAATCTGCACCTCAAAAATCGGACGCAACTTATCCGAATTTTGGACAATCTTCTTAACGGCTCTAATGTAAGACTTACTCAAAAAATCCCAATTCATACTCTCTGGCAAAAGCGGCGAGTTCAATTCTGTCCAAACTGTCACCAACAGCGCCGTATCGATCGCCTTACACTCCACATCAAACGCCATCCCTAGCGCCGCACTTACTTCTTCACGCTTAACAAACTTTTGCAAATAGGGAATGTATTGCTTAATGATTGCCTCTTGATAACCCGCATCCTTGAGTTCTTCCTCAATCAATTCTAAAAACTCTTTGAGCGCTTTCCCATAGGCTTCCTTCAGCACATCAGCTTCAGGCAAGCGGATCACCTTTTTTACGCAATCTTTAAAAAAGTCCTTACCATAATCCTTTGCCGCATCTTGAGCCAGACTTTGCAATATGGGATATACGACTACACCCGCCGCCTGTGTCACACCCCAAACAATTAACCAATCAATCATCGCCTCAAACTCCAAGGATATGATTCAGGGATCTCGCCAGCTAGAGAAAATTCTTAGATCCTGATTTATGTGGTCATTGTATCAAATTAGCTAAAGTTTAGCTGAGATTTTTGCCTTGCCCAAATTTTGGCTTTTGATTCTTTTAACTAAGGCGAATGTATTTACAGACACAGTTAGGGACTTTATTTAATTTATTTTATAGAGTGATCCCAAAGAAATTGCTAAAAGATTACAAACAAATGCCCCGCATTCTGTAAATCGATGCAAGTATAGAGAATATGTCAATCTGTCCTTATTTAGAAAATGAGCTACAAGTAAGCTCCACTTAATCCAAATGCACTTTATAGGAGCAGCAAAATAGGGCAACCTAATCATGAGAAAAAACAACTTAATTTCAGTAGTCGTCATCATTGGGCTGATTTTTGCAGCTAGCATTTGGTATGGGCGCAATAATGGCTTACTACCAGTTGCCGCAGGTGACGAAGCAGTATTGTATGACGGGCTTTTTAACACTATCTTAGGGATCGCCTTCGGATTTTTCCTCGTCGTTGAGGGTGCATTAATTTACTCAATCGTCAAGTTTCGTCGCCGCAAAGGCGATGATACCGATGGGCCATCTATCCATGAAAACTTAAGCCTTGAGATCGTATGGACAGCGATTCCCACAGTCATCGTCATGTGGGTAGCGATTTATAGCTTTGATGTCTATACCGCCATGCAAGGAACTCAAGATCTTAGCGGTATGGCACACGGAGGGATGCATCAGACTGTAGCTAAGGCTGATAAGGGTAGTATGCCAATGTCAAAAGCTACCCTCGCCTCTTTAAATAGTGATGGTGTGTTGATGGCAGGTACTCTTCCTGCTGGTAGCGATGATGTTTTGGCGATCAATATTAGCGCCATGCAGTTTGCTTGGATTTTTAACTACACAGACGAAATTGCCACTGCTGAACTGCATGTGCCTGTTGGTAAAAAAATTCGCCTAAACATGAATGCAGTTGATGTCCTTCATGCTTTTTGGGTTCCCCAATTACGCATCAAGCAAGACGTAATTCCTGGGCGCGAAACCTATCTCGAGTTCACTCCTCGCGTCGTCGGTGAATATCCAGTAGTCTGTGCCGAGCTATGTGGTTCTTACCATGGCGGTATGCGGACGACAATGGTAATTGATACACCTGAAGACTATTCAAAATGGTTAAAAGAGCAGCAAGAAATTGCTAGTAACGATCCCGAAGCGATCGTGGCAACTCGTCCAGCCTCAGTAAACCAGATGTCTGAGCAGGAATACCTTGCTGGCAAGGTCGCTCAAGCTGGTGGAGATATGCACATGATGCATATGACTCATTAAAGGCTGATTGCGAATTACGAATTACGAATTACGAATTACCTCTCACCATTTACCAATTACTCTATGACCCAAACACTCATACCAACCCAAAGTTCGGGCGCAATGGGAGCAGAACCCCAAAAAACTCTTTGGTGGGAATTTTTCACCTTTAGCGTCGATCATAAAATTATCGGGATTCAATATCTCGTTACTTCGTTTATTTTTTATTTAGTGGGTGGAGTTCTAGCTTCGATTGTCCGAGCTGAACTTGCCACCCCAGACTCTGATTTAGTCGATCCTGCTTTTTACAACAGTCTTTTCACTATGCATGGCACAGTCATGATCTTTTTGTGGATCGTACCTGCCGTGACTGGAGGCTTTGGCAACTATCTGATCCCCCTAATGATCGGAGCGCGGGACATGGCATTTCCGCGTTTAAATGCGATCGCCTTTTGGTTGACGATTCCTGCTGGGATGTTGTTGATGAGCAGCTTTTTCTTTGGCCCTGCCTCAACTGGTTGGACAGCCTATCCGCCTTTAAGCATTCTGACAAATGAGCATGTTGGCCAAGTTATTTGGATTGGCAGCATTCTTTTAGTAGGGACTTCCTCGATATTGGCAGCCGTGAATTTTATCGTCACGATTTGGGCGATGCGGATGCCTGGAATGGATCTATTTAGTATGCCCCTATTCTGCTGGGCGATGATGGCGACTTCATTGCTTGCCCTATTAGCTACGCCTGTATTAGCAGGAGCGATGGTTTTGTTAGGTTTTGACCTAATGATTGGCACAAACTTTTTTAACCCCACTGGCGGCGGCGATCCAGTTGTTTATCAACACTTATTCTGGTTCTATTCACATCCAGCTGTTTATGTGATGATTTTACCCGTGTTTGGGATCATCTCTGAAGTCCTTCCTCCTCATAGCCGCAAGCCGATTTTTGGTTATAAGGCGATCGCCTATTCCAGCATGATGATTTGCTTTTTGGGCTTGTTTGTCTGGGCACACCATATGTTTACCAGTGGTACACCTGATTGGTTGCGCGTCTTCTTCATGGTGGTGACATTGCTGGTGTCAGTACCGACGGGAATCAAGGTATTTAGTTGGGTTGCTACGCTTTGGGGTGGCAAGTTGCGCTTGGAGAGTCCTTTGCTATTTGCAATGGGCTTTATCTCCACATTCTTGATCGGTGGTTTGAGCGGTGTGCTACTTGGCTCAGCTCCTATTGACATTCACGTTCACGATACTTATTTCGTGGTAGCTCACTTCCACTACGTGCTTTTTGGCGGCAGTGTATTTGGTATTTATGCAGGACTATATCATTGGTTCCCCAAGATGACTGGTCGTATGTTGAATGAGTTTTGGGGCAAAGTTCATTTTGTCTTGACCTTCATCGGAATGCATCTAACCTTTGGTCCGATGCATATTCTTGGATTGCAAGGAATGCCGCGTCGCGTCGCTCAGTACGATCCTCAATTTGCACCGATTAATGTGATCTGCACAATTGGCGCATTCATTCTAGCAATTTCCACAGTTCCTTTTGTGATCAATGCAGTCTACAGTTGGTTTAAGGGCGAACAGGCTCCTGACAATCCTTGGGACGCTCTGACTATGGAATGGACAACTTCTTCTCCGCCAATTCCCCATAACTGGGTCGGTGAACCTGTTTTATTGACTGGTCCCTATGACTACGGCGAAGAATATAAAGAAGCTCGCAAAGAGGCGGCGATCGCAGCTTCCCAAGCTGCAACTTAAAACCGAACTCGTGAACAAGGGGCTTAAGCCCCTTGGCTACATTATCCATTTATCCAAACATTTATCTATCTATGCAAGGATCGATCGCTCCAGTTACTGACCCGACGCAAGATGATGCAATTCATGCTCATGGAGCCGAAGCGGGGCATTACGAACATCCCGATTTACGAGTTTTTGGCTTAATTGTCTTCCTTATTTCTGAAGGAATGCTATTTTTTGGCTTATTCGCCGCCTACTTAACCTTTCGTTCTGTGGCAACATCTTGGCCGCCAGAAGGCACGCCTGAACTTGAACTCCTACTACCAGGAATCAATACAATTATTCTGGTATCTAGTAGCTTCGTGATTCACCAAGCTGATCATGCGATTAAAGAGAATAAGGTCAAGGCAGCTCAGCTATGGTTTCTTGCCACCTTTATCATGGGTGCGATATTCATTGCTGGACAAATCTATGAATACCAACATTTAGAGTTTGGGCTGACCACTAACCTTTTTGCAAGTACCTTTTATGTGTTAACAGGCTTTCATGGCTTGCACGTAATTATCGGCTTATCTCTGATTGCAACTGTGTTAGTGCGATCGCTTAAAGCTGGACATTACAGCAACACCAGCCATTTCGGCATCGAAGCTGCCTCTGTATATTGGCACTTTGTCGATATTGTCTGGATTGTCTTGTTTTTATTGCTCTATATTCTTTAGGGATAAAAAGAGAGGCGACGCAATGCGTCGC
>JANNDZ010000362.1:0-3556 GCA_031378395.1 Pseudanabaena sp. OTE_75_metabat_487_sub | reverse complement strand
CAAAAAAATGGCGGTGGATTCCTGACCGATCACTATCCTAATCCTGCGAAAGCAATTTGGGATTTGCAGGGGATTTACACCTCTTCTCGTCATATTCCTGGCGTTAAGTTTGCGGGAATTACTCACCCAGGCTTGATCGGGTGTGCACCATCTCATGAGCTTCTAGCTAAGTGGAATAAGCGTGAGTCGGAGTTGATGACAACTCAGCCAGATCGCCGCACATACGGTGCTGGCATTAATATGGATGGAGTGCCTGTGTTGGCGGCACTGCCAAATCCTCACAATGCGGTTTTAGGTCTTTTGCCTGAGTCTGAATATGAGCGTGTTGCCGCTGAAGCTGCCCGCACCATACCACCTCGTGAGCATGGCGGTAACTGCGACATTAAGAACCTGTCAAGAGGAACTCGTATTTATTTCCCAGTATATGTTGAAGGTGGGAAGCTTTCAATGGGAGATATTCACTTCTCTCAAGGCGATGGTGAAATCTCTTTCTGCGGCGCAATTGAGATGTCTGGATTCCTTGATCTCCATGTAGACATCATCAAAGGCGGCGTAGACAAGTATGCTATGGTGAATCCAATCTTCAAGCCAGGTCCCGTAGAGCCGCATTACTCAGAGTTCTTGGTATTTGAAGGCATTTCTGTAGATGAGTTTACTGGCAAGCAATATTTCATGGATGTACATATTGCCTACCGTCAAGCTTGCTTAAATGCGATCGCCTATCTCATGAAGTTTGGATACACAGGTGAGCAAGCTTATCTATTGTTAAGCTGTGCGCCTGTAGAAGGAAGAGTTAGTGGTATTGTGGATATTCCCAATGCCTGCTGTACTCTGGCAATCCCGACTGCAATCTTTGATAAAAACATTCTTCCGGTTTAGTCAAATATGCCTCTTTATGAGTTTCGATGTGAAGATTGTGGTGCTTTTGATGTGTGGCGACCAATGGCTGAGTCAAGTGACCCAGCACATTGTCCAGAATGCAATGAACGTGGCAAACGCATCTTTTCACCGCCAATGACCCTTTCTAGAACAGTGCGAATGAAAAAAGTGAGTTCGGAGCCAGAGCTTGTTAAGCGAGATCTGGAACCTAAAGCACCCAGAGTTCAGTATCATTCTGGAAGTCGTCCTTGGATGGTCGGGCACTAGATTAAGTGTTAGGAATTGACATCTTGTATTTACTCACAATGAGAATCTATACTCGATGTCAGAATTACATATCTTTTGGTGTGAGTTTTAAAATAGTTTAGGAGTGTTTCATCTGATGAAGAAGATCAATAGATCGAATGATGCTTTGAATGCGATAACCCGTCGCAGATTTATCCAGTACGGCTCTCTAGCCGCTGCCACCAGTATTATTGCAGCTTGTACCCCTACTACCACCCCAACTACAACTGGTGGTACAACCACAGCAGCTTCTCCTGCCGCAAGCGGCGCGAAAGGGATCAAAGTTGGCGTAATGTACTCCACTACGGGATCGATCGCAATCGTTGAAAAGTCGTTACAGGATGCAACTTTCCTTGCGATCGACCAAATTAATGAAGGTACAGGCCCTTGGGCTGGCAAGAAGGGTATTGACGGACAAATGATCGAAAAGGTCGTTGTCAACCCTGACTCCAACTGGGATTTGTACAACCAAATGTCCAAGCGTTTGATTGATGAGGACAAGGTTGTATGCGTTCTCGGTTGTTATACATCAGCTAGCCGCAAATCAGTTCTTCCAGTTTTTGAAGAAAAAGACAGCCTACTTTACTATCCTGTCTACTATGAAGGAAACGAATGTAGCTCGAACGTTATCTACACTGGCGCTGCACCCAACCAACAGATCACCGACTCGATCCCTTACTGCATCAAAAACTTCGGTAAGAAAGGCTTCTTCATCGGTTCTGACTACATCTATCCAAAAGAAAGCAATCGAATCGCTAAGGCAGAATTGGTCAATGGTGGCGGTGAAGTTGTTGGCGATGAATACGCTGCGCTCGGTACAACTGAGTTCATCACCATCATCAACAAGATCAAGCAAGCTAAGCCTAACTTTATCCTCAGCAATCTAGTTGGAGACAGTATTCCTGCGTTCTATAAACAACTCAAGGATGCTGGGGTCACTTCCAAAGATATTCCGATCATGGCATTTCCTACCACAGAAGAAGAAATTCAAGCGATGGGACCTGAGTTTGCTGAAGGTCACTTTAGTAGCTTCAACTACTTCCAGTCCGTTGACACTCCAGAGAACAAGGCGTTTGTGGAACAGTTCAAAGCCAAGTTTGGTAAAGATCGCGTAACCAATGGTGTTATGGAAGCGGCTTACATCCAAACCTTCTTCATGGCTCAAGCGATGGAAAAAGTCGCCAAGGAAAAGAAAGCCCTCAACACCGCTAGTCTGCGTGAAGCAACCAGAGGCCAAGTATTCAAGGCTCCTCAAGGAACCGTGAAAGTCGATTCAGACAACTACCACGCCTATCTATATTCTAGAATCGGGAAATGGAAAGCTGATGGTCAGGCTGATATCGTATTTGCTACCAAAGCAGCTGTTAAACCAATTCCTTGGAGTCAAGCCCTCTATAAAGGACGTACATGCGTTCACAAAACCCCAGATGATCGCAGCAATTCAACCGTTGAGACGAAGAAAGATCTTCCCGTTGAGTTCCTAAAGGAAACATAAATTGATTTCCTTCTCGTCTGATTGCATTTAACAATCTCCCACTGAAAAGTTATAGCGATCTAAAAAGAGTTGTGAGAGACGCACCTATAAGGTGCGCCTCTCACAACTCTTAGGGATTTACACCAAAATCAACTAAACATTGAATGATTGAACTAAGAAAGCCATGAACGTCTTGCCATTTAATGCATTATCTTCGTTAATACACTTAGCACAGGCAACACCAGCGGCAAAATCGTTCGACCCGATCGCAATTACCAATCAGCTCCTAAATGGTGTTGGTATTGTCGGCATTCTTTTGTTGACAGGTTTAGGGCTTTCGATAACGTTCGGGGTTATGCGAATTATTAACCTAGCTCATGGTGAATTCATCATGCTGGGTGCATATACATCTTTTGTGTTGCAAAGTAATTTTAAAATGGATTTGTTATTGACAATCCCATTTTCGTTTTTGTTTACCGCATTTATCGGCGCAATAGTCGAGCTAACCATTGTTCGACGGCTATATGGGCGAGCTGTTGAGACGCTTTTGGCGACTTGGGGACTAAGTATCGTCATTCAAGGCGTTGTCAAGCTTATTTTCACAGCGCAACTAAAGTATGTGAAAGCCCCGCCCTACATCAGAGGAAACTGGACTCCATTTCAGATTGGCGGACAAGCGATCGAGATATCTTACTACCGCTTGTTTATCATCTTCATGGCATTATTGCTGCTGGGAATAACCGCTTTTCTACTCTACGGAACAAAGCTTGGCAGAGAGGTGCGGGCAGTCACCCAAAACCGAGATATGGCAAAGTGCTTGGGTGTGAATACCAGTCTTGTTGATATGCTTACGTTTGCCTATGGATGTGGATTAGCAGGAGTTGCAGGTACTGTTATTTCTTCACTAAAAAGTGTTGC
>JANNDZ010000358.1:0-5711 GCA_031378395.1 Pseudanabaena sp. OTE_75_metabat_487_sub | reverse complement strand
ATAATTACAAAGTGGAGCTTAGCGTCACTTTGTAATTTAGAAAACTAACATCTCCCTAATCAGCCATCGATTATCTTTTTTTACTAAATCATACTCAACGGTATAGCTAGCATCATCTTTTGATGCTCCGCGATCAAGCTCGCCATTATTAAAGTAATTGCGCGACTCGGAGATTTTGGCAACCACTCTAGCTTTACTATCGCCATCAGGCGTAACACTATCAACTGCGCTTGATTTCGTTTGGTATTGCAAATAGGAGTTACTGGCTTTGAGTTCTTTAGCGCGTCCTTTCCAATCACTAAGAGCAGGATCAATCAAAACTTCTTCTAAAAGATTGTCTTCATATCCCTTACCAAGAGCCTTTGATTTAGTAGCTTGCCACGACTCGATGACTTTAGTAGCAGTTTCTTTATCTAAAGGACCTGCTTGAGCAACTGGGGCTACATTATTTTCTTTAAGGGCTTGGACTAGATTTGTGATCGGTTTCTCTAAGGTTACAGGCTGTGGTTGAGGAGCACCAGTTAAGGCGCGAACAGCCCAAACAACTAGCCAAATAGAGCCAGCAAGCACAGCGATCGCCAAAACAATTACAGTTGCTAAACGACCAACATTAAACTTACGTTTTGGTAATGAGACCTGACTTGAAGTATGAACTTGAGATGGACGCTTGATCTCCCTGACAGATTCATTAGCAGCTCTTGTCGAATTTCTAGCAGGTGGCACATTGCTGTTGCGACGAGAGCTAGGCAGATCTCGCGCTATATTGCCAGCACCATTTGAATTGACATAGGCGGCAGCAGGTCGCTCAATTACAGGGGTCGCAGAGCGTTGAAAGCGATTAGGTGTTTCAGGTGCATAAGTGGATAGTTTTGGCTCAGCAACGGCGCTCTTTGCAGGATTAAGATCAAAATCTCGGTTTGCAGGTGGTGACTCATCGAGAGCAGACATTGCCGACAAGCGATCGCCTCCTAGGGGTGAAGTCCATTCCGATGACATTGCACCCGTATTAGGCAATTCTTCTAGGTATGCTTGCACCTGCTCATCCGCAAAATAATCCTTCAGCGATACGATTTGACTCATCAGATCGCGGAAATGTGGATAGACCTCTTCTTGCATCCAGCGTTCACTGTAGAGACATAGTCCTGGCAAAAGATCGGGCGCACCTTCTGAGTTCTGACGGATATATGCGATTTGATCATCTTCGCCACTCTGATCGATCGCAGCACTTGCTTCTTCTGTTTGCCCCAGCAACAGAGCACATACTGCTTTTTCTAAATAAATATCTTGCTTAGCACTGAGCTTAACTAGTAACCCTTTTGCACGACGGATCAGTGCGGGCTGGCGTTGTGAGAATCCACGCGCAATCAACGCATATACCGCGAGATAGGTTGCCACAGAAGATGGGCGACGAGCTTCGTCTTCAAACAAGGTTTGCTGATCGATCGCAGTCATGTAACTACGTAATTGCTGGATAAATCGCAAAAAGTCGTCAATACCGAGACTGGAGTAGTCGTTACTTGAGCCATCAATGCCACGCCGCGCATCCAACATCTCTTGCAAAAGTGACATGCCCTTGCGATGCGCTTCTGTATGATTGTCAGGAGATGCCAACAATTCGAGAATCCGATAGGGGCGGAGGCGAAATAGATCGGCTTGAATTTCACTACGAATACTGAGAAATAATCCTTCTCGCAATAAAATTTCTTGAGCCGATTCTAGGGATGAAGCTGCAGATTCATATTGTCCTTGCTTCCAATATTCACGACCAAGATCTAGATAGGAAAGTGATACAGAGAGAAGTAAATCAGGATCGTGAGGCGAAATTCTTGCCGACTGATACTCGGCTTCTTCAGGATCATAATAGGGTTTAGCGAGGGATAAAACTTTCTCAGATTCGCCGAGTTCATACAAAATCAGTAATAGCCCTGCAAAGTCTTTCTCGTCAGCTTCAATTTGAGGCGGCAATGTCAAAACTGGGCGATCGCTATCCGCCTCCAGTGCATCATTTTCATTTGAAGCGCTCGGGCGATCACGGTCAGTCAGAGTTTCATAAGCTTTATCAATGATGCGCTTACGAGAAGCTATAGCCGCATCAGAATATTCTCGCCTTGGCATAGAAAGCAGGCGATCGCGATGGGCTTGATGAACTTTGTCCAGCCCTGACAGGTGTGTTAAACCTAGAATACGGTAACAGTCTAGAGGAACTCTCACTTTGCTTCTCTACCCAAAACTTCAATTGGAAATGCCGATCGCAACGCCGATAATGCCAACCTGTTTGCCTCTCAAAAAAGATGCTCTGTACCTTAGCGCACTAAAACAGCCAAATTCTATATATTTAAAAAATAAAGTACATAGAACGCCCGAATTATACACTAAGACCATCAAATCAGCGATCGCAATTTTTGATTGACTGTTAAATTTTGATCTCTAAGAATTTCGATCGGCTAATTTCTTGGGACATATCTAATTGAAGAGTCATCGGCACAAATTAAGCCTCATGCAAAATAGATAAACCTACAGTATCTTTCAGAGTTAATACTGAAAGATACTGCTTTCACTCTGTCAATCAGACTCTTTCTATAAATTGGCATCAGGATTTGTATAAATCTCATTATTACCTCACGGGTAATAAGTCAGAAAAAAGCGACTTTAACCGATTGGCTAAGGTTGCTTCTTATTGCCCGTAGTGCGATCGTAAAACTTTACAAAATAAGGCGATCGCTTTTGTTCTTTTGATATAGCGTACAGTAACACTACTTAGGGATAATAAGAGGTACTGTATTGGTAATCATTGTTAAGGAGTAAAGTAAAATCTTGTGAATGAGTTGATTGTGAAGCCCTTGCCATCAAAATTACCTAGAGTCGCCGTCTATCTCGATGCTGACATGAAAAAAGATTTGGAGACACTTGCTAAATTAGACAAGCGAAGTGTTTCTAACCTTATCTATGCTTGGGTTGTAGATAATATTGAGTCTGCCAAACGTGAAGGCAAATTAGGCGATCGCACCAATACCAACAGTAAAAAATCATGAGTGAGTCCATAAAAGCAACCCGCGCTAATGTTGCGATCTGCGCGTTAACCGTTGACGCTTTCATGTTGCCAGATGGTAGCTATCGAATGTCACTTAGCCAAGCTGCTAACTGTGTTGGCAAAGAAGCTCAAGGCATTTCAAACTTTTTGCGTTCTAAGGCGCTCAAACGATTACTAGAACAGGCGGGAAGCACTTCAAACTTTTTGCCAGAAAGTCTAACTTCACCCATATTAGACACTGCCTATAGTCCTGATTTGTTTATTGTTGAACTCAGTGATGAAGGAAAAAAAGGACAAACAAGAATTAGAGGTATTCACCTTGAAATTATTGGACTTTATTGGCAGTGGGAATGTTTGCAAGGCAATAAACAAGCCTTTGCCCTAGCAACTGCACTCACTTTAGAATCTCTAGAACGTAGGTTTGATGATGCTTTTGGTGTGATTCGCACTGAACAAGAGCGCAACGATGCTACTACAACAAGAATCAAATCTCTCGAAAGTGACCTTGCTAACTTGAGTGAAGGGTTTGCTCTAGATGATGACATTCGCCGTGAGCGTGATTATTTTGAGTCACTGCTTAGACAAAACGGTATCGATCCTTATGGGTTGCCAAGTGGCGATCGCAGTCCAAAATCATGAGTTAAAGCTTCATAAAATAAAGCGATCGCAATACGTTATTAGCTATCAAGCGCGATCGCTTTATCAATCGCTAACTTTTGATTGAGGCGGGTTTGATAAGCTTGCAATTCTTTAGGCTTGATGCCGCTAATGATGCAAAAACTATCAACATCAATGCCCCGCGATAACATTTCGAGACACCAAGTATGCCTTGCCTGATCAATTGTTAAAGGTGAGCCATTCAAATTTCGATAAGGCTGAGTCCAACGCTCCCAAAGTTGTTCGATCTCTTCTAAAGACAACGATTTACCATCGCTACTGAGAACCAACGATGAAATATCCTCAATATTTTTCAGATCTTTTAAATCCTTTAACTCATTCTTGCGAGTCTTGAGGTAAGCACTAAGGGGATTATTAGTTGCCGAGCCGTAGCGATGCCCAAGAATTTTTTGATTGAGTGGCACTGATCTCTCATTACCTGTAGCATCCCTAGTTAGTAAAATTCCGTGATTAGCTTGGTGCTGATAGTCTTTTAAGCGCAAACGAGTAATATCGATTGCCGTCAGCCCCGCTCCAAATAATAAATAGGCGATCGCATAGTCCTTTGCCCCACATTTTTTAGCTTGCAAGAGGATTTCGCGCACAGTCTCCGCAGAGATATCGTTAATTGGTCTTGCTTGGGAGATTGGGCTAACTTCTTGCACAAACATATCAACGAGCGTACTGACAAACTCGTCGCGATCGCGCCAAATTGCCTGTACATCACTTGTTAAAGTGATCACAGCGTAGCCCAAAATACAAGTATTTAATAAATTAGCAAGCTTGATCGGCGGCAAAGAATATTGCAAACGTGAGTTGACCAATACATCATTGATAGCAGTAGCGATCGTTTGGTTGACTTGGTTAATTCCTTGCGCCAAGGCTTGTCGGCTTTCAAGAGGATATTGACCCGCCTCGCCAACTAGCGATCGCACTAATTCAGGCACACTTTCCAGCGCCCGCAATGAACTCTGAATGTAATATTTGAGAAATCTGCGTAAATCGCTCTGACTAGAGATATCTGACACCATCAGCGACTCTCCCACTTGAGCCAACACCAAATATTTTTGCAGACATTCTTGCAATACGGCTAGCAGTAATCCATGCTTATTCCCAAAATGACGAAATAAAGTTACTTCGTTGACCTGAGCAAAGTCAGCGATCTGGCGAGTAGTTGTCTCGGTGATTCCTTTACTAGCAAACAATTCTAGCGCTGTGTTCACTATGCGTTGGCGAGTAGGAATTCGAGATACAGTCATTAGAGCATGTACCATTGAGATGATTTGCAAGTGATACTTGCATTATTGCTTAAAAAGCAGTTAAACTTAATATAACTGCAAGTGCTACTTGCATATCCTCACCACCCACTTAAGTTGTTATTTCATGACCGCCACTACTGAAGCCATCTCAACTGAACAAAAACTGAACTGGACAAATGTCGCCTTCTTCAGTGCTTTTCACCTCGCTGCCTTAGCTGCTCCGTTTTACTTCTCTTGGCAAGCTGTAATTCTTACAGTCTTCTTGCATTGGTTATTTGGCAGCATCGGTATTACTTTAGGATATCATCGCTTACTTAGCCATCGGAGCTTTCAAGTGCCTCAGTGGTTGGAATACATCATCACCACAATTGGTGCATTAGCGCTGCAAGGTGGTCCCGTATTTTGGGTGGGCGGACATCGTCAGCATCATGGTTTTACAGAAGACAATCAGAAAGATCCCTACTCGGCAAATAAAGGTTTCTGGTGGAGCCACATGATGTGGATCATGTACTCTAAGCCAGAGCATTTTCAGCGTTCCAACTACAGTAAATTTGCGCCCGATCTTGCTAACGATCCTTACTACAAGTTTTTAGATGTTTATTTCCTATTGTTGCAAGTGCCCCTCGCAATGTTGCTGTATGTAATTGGAGAATATGTTTTCTCTGGACTAGGCGCATCCTTCTTGGTGTACGGTGTGGCGGTACGTTCAGTATTTCTCTGGCACAGCACTTGGTTGATTAACTCGGCATGTCACAAATGGGGTT
>JANNDZ010000340.1:0-2501 GCA_031378395.1 Pseudanabaena sp. OTE_75_metabat_487_sub | reverse complement strand
GTTCTGGATTTTTAATTATTGAGTTAACTAATATAGCGATCGCGCAGTAATTGATCCTAACCAAAAATGCTGCGGCGGGCAAAGCCGACCGCAGCATTTTTGGTTTTTATATGTATCATTTTTTCTTTGGAGTTTCCTTATAATTGAAATTTGATACGGAAAGCTAAGCTTATTTGCTAGAAATTATTTGATAGAAATATGGATACTCAAAACATCTTTACATAGCAGCTTTGGGGCAGCTTGTCTATGTTATTATCGATACAATTGCTACAAATTATCAACTTAAGGTACTTGCTTATTACTCCATGTTCGTAGTAGTAAGCAGAAAAGTATCTGGAAATGCTTCAAAAACAAGTTTTGTTTAGATCGCGAACAAGATCAGTATGAGTCTAGAGGAGGCTACTTTGCGAACAACGGGTGCATTTGCTCTCATCGATAGTGTGAGACGACAGGGTGTTAAGCATATTTTCGGCTACCCTGGTGGAGCAATCCTGCCAGTGTACGATGAAATTTATCAGTCTGAGGCAAGAGGGGAAATTAAACATTACCTTGTGCGTCATGAGCAGGGAGCCGTCCATGCTGCTGATGGATATGCTCGTGCCACTGGGAATGTGGGTGTATGCGTTGCCACTTCAGGTCCTGGAGCAACCAATCTGGTGACTGGTATTGCTACGGCGCAAATGGACTCGATCCCAATGGTGGTGATCACGGGACAAGTTCCTTCCTATGCGATCGGTACTGATGCCTTTCAAGAAACGGATATCTGGGGCATTACTCTCCCAATAGTTAAGCATTCCTATGTGATTCGTAGAGCTGAAGATATAGCACGAATCGTTGCTGAGGCTTTTCACATTGCGGGGACTGGTCGCCCTGGTCCCGTATTAATCGATATTCCTAAGGACATTGCTCAGAAATCATTTGAATATAATCCTGATGTGAAGATTAATTTGCCTGGTTACCAGACCAAAGTCAAAGGGTATTTACATCAAATTGCAGCTGCAATCGCGTTAATTCGTGAAGCCAAAAGACCATTACTTTATGCAGGTGGCGGTACGGTACTTTCCGATGCCCATGTTGAGCTGGCTGAATTGGCCAAACGCTTCCAATTGCCTGTGACCACAACCCTGATGGGTAAAGGTGCTTATGACGAAAATAATTATCTTTCCGTCGGTATGTTGGGAATGCATGGTACTGCCTACGCTAACTTTGCTGTACAGGGGTGTGATCTATTAATTGCTGTCGGCGCAAGATTTGACGATCGCGTTACGGGTCGTTTGGATAAATTTGCGCCTGAAGCTAAAGTTATTCATATAGACATTGATCCTGCGGAAGTTGGCAAAAATCGCAAGCCCAATGTACCAATTGTTGGTGATGTAAAAGAAGTCTTGCAGGCAATGCTTGAAGCTTCTAGTTATGAAGAAAATATTCTAACGAAAGCGTGGTTGAGCCAGATTGACGAGTGGAAAGAAGACTATCCACTTGAAGTCCCTGCCTATGACAATGTGCTATCCCCACAACAAGTTATCTATGAATTTGGCAGACAAGCTCCCAATGCGTATTTCACGACTGATGTAGGTCAGCACCAAATGTGGGCTGCTCAGTTAATTAAAACGGGGCCGCGTAAGTGGATCTCAAGCGCTGGACTGGGCACGATGGGCTATGGAATGCCCGCAGCGATGGGTGCAAAAGTAGCTCTTCCCGACGATCAAGTAATTTGTATTAGCGGCGATGCCAGTATTCAGATGAATATTCAGGAGCTTGGCACATTGGCGCAGTATGGCATCAAGGTCAAAGTGATCATTATTAATAATGGTTGGCAAGGCATGGTGCGTCAGTGGCAAGAAAGTTTCTATGATGAGCGCTACTCCTCTTCTAATATGGAAGTGGGTATGCCTGATTTTGTGAAGCTTGCTGAAGCCTTTGGCATCAAGGGAATAAAGGTAATTGAGCCAAACAATTTACAATCTGCGGTTGCAGAAATTCTTGCCTATGATGGGCCAGTGTTTGCTGATTTCCGTGTTAAGCGCAATGAGAACTGTTATCCGATGGTTCCCCCAGGAGCAAGTAATGCGGAAATGGTTGGCTTGCAAACTCCTAAGCTGCGGCTAAGCCAAGAGATGTCTGAGCCTGTGGCTCAGTTGGAAAGAGCTTTAGTTTAGCTTGAGGTAGATATAGGAGCGGCGCAATTCGCCGCTCCTATATCTACCTGAAGCAATAAATTTGTTAAAAGTGTTGCACGGAGACACTTTTAACAAATTTATTGCTTCAGGTTTGAGCGAAAAGTACTCCAAAGAGAAATCTTCACGCTGTTAGCGTGAAGATTTCTCTTTTTGATGATTATTGGCGACGGTGCTATGCTTTTGCTTTGTTTACGTGAAAATCAATGACACCAGAAAAATCTTATCGCCCAAATGTGGGGATTATTGTTTTTAACCGCAAAGGTGAAGTGCTAGTCGGTGAACGTGTCGGTGTGCCTGATTCATGGCAATTTCCACAGGGTG
>JANNDZ010000322.1:0-1949 GCA_031378395.1 Pseudanabaena sp. OTE_75_metabat_487_sub | reverse complement strand
CAGGGATTGGCAAAGGGTGGTCAGATTTTGGTGACGCGCAGTGTCTACGAGGCAACGCAGTCAAATTTTGAGTTTAGAGAGTTTGGAACTTTGCCTGTCAAAGGAAAAAAGAACCTAGTCGAAGTTTTTGAAGTAATCTATGAAGATTAACTACCTGTGCAATTACCCAAACCCATAGGGTTTCGCCCCTGTAGGGCGAAACCCTATGGGTTTGGGTTTGTAATTAATTATGCGTATCTACCTAGCAGAAGTGCCATAAAGCACCATTTTTCTAGATTATTTTTGAGCGCTTAGCTCTGTAAGTGATACATTAGTTTTGAGATACATCGCAGACTTGAAAGATGAGCAAAAAACTACTAATTGTTGACGATGAGCCACACATCCGTTTGCTTTTAGAGCAGACCTTAGAAGAGCTGGAAGATCATGACGTAGAACTATTAACAGCAACTAATGGTTTGGAAGCACTGGAGACAATTCAGCGTGAAAAGCCAAATTTAGTATTCTTAGATGTAATGATGCCAAAGATGAATGGGTATGATGTATGTCAGAAAGTCAAAGCTGATCCTGACTTAAATGATGTATATATCATTATGCTGACAGCTAAGGGGCAAGAATTTGATCGCAGTCGGGGCAAAGATGTGGGGGCGGATATATACATGACTAAGCCTTTTGACCCTGATGAAATCTTAGAAAAATCCTGTGAAATTCTCGGAATAGAGACTTAAAAATGAGCGTAAATTTGACCTGTAAGTTAAGCGATCGCACTCTCGATAGTGGTCAAGGCAGTAGCCAACGTCAGTTGGCGATCGCTGTTTCCGCTAACGCTGCTTTCGATGGCAATAATGCACCGCTTAACTTATGCCTTGTTTTAGATCACAGTGGCTCCATGGGAGGTCAACCACTTGATACGGTCAAACGCGCTGCTCGGGATCTCGTTGATTGCATGTATCCGCATGATCGCATAAGTGTAATTGGATTTGATCACAAGGCTCATGTGGTGGTCGAAAATCAACCCGTTGATCGGATTGAATCAATTAAAGCCAAAATTCAATCACTTAAGGCTTCGGGTGGGACTTGTATTGATGATGGTATCAAGCTAGGTCTACAGGAAAGCAGCAAGGGCAAAGATGGCACGGTTAGCCAAATTTTTGTGCTGACCGATGGGGAAAATGAGCATGGTGATAATGAACGTTGCTTCCAGTTTTCGCGTTTAGCCACCGAATACAATATGACCCTTCATAGCCTTGGTTTTGGTGATAGCTGGAATCAGGATGTACTGGAACGCATTGCCGATGCTGGCGGTGGCGCAATGGCATATATTCCTACGCCTGAAGCAGCTGGAGAAGAATTTCAGAAATTATTAAAACGTGTCCAAGCGATCGGGCTGACCAATGCCCATCTAATTTTGCAGCTTGCACCCCATGTGAGGCTAGCGGAATTAAAGCCGATCGCTCAAGTTGCTCCTGACACAATCGAGCTACCCTTTCAAACCGAGGGGAATGCGATTATTGTCAGACTTGGCGATCTGATGACGGATGTAGAAAGGGTGGTGCTATTTAATCTTTATATCAGTCCTGCTAGTTACACTGCTGAATATCCTGCTAATTCGGAAATTCCGATTTTGACTGCCCAAGCCCGCTATGACATCCCTGCCCTAGCAAAAACTAATTCATTGTCACCGTTAGTAGCAGTCACGGCCGAGTTAGTTCAAGACTTTACGCCAAACGCCGATCCACAGGTGCAAAATTATTTACTAGCTTTAGCCAAATATCGCCAAACCCAACTTGCAGAACAAAAGCTACAACAGGGCGATCGCACTGGGGCGGCGACAATGTTACAATCTGCTGCAAAAACAGCTTTGCAAATGGGCGATCGTAATGCTTCGACAGTTCTCCAAGAAAATGCAACTCGTCTACAAACTGGAACGGCTCTGAGCGAGGCTGAACGCA
>JANNDZ010000274.1:0-4193 GCA_031378395.1 Pseudanabaena sp. OTE_75_metabat_487_sub | reverse complement strand
GCTGAAATAGAAAATCAGATTCAAAGAATGACATGTTTAGAGGTTAATGGTAAACAATTAGACCTTGGCAAATGGTTTGTCGATATTTTGTACGTACCAACATTAAAATTGGAATGATTTTTTGTCTGGAAGTCCCTTAATTGCGAAATCTCCCATTTCGCAGCCTTGTCTTCAAGGGTATCAAAATTAATCAATGCTAGGGGATGCGCCTTGATGTGATTGGCGATGATAAATTCCATGCGCGCCAAGCCCACGCCATCGCAGGGAATCGAAGACAATCCAAAAGCTTCTTCAGGATTACCAACATTCATCAAAATCTTGGTGGAAAGTTTGGGCAAATTATCGAGAGAAGTCTCGACAACTTCAAAGGGAACTAATCCTTCATAAACCTTACCTTCTTCCCCTTCGGCACAGGAAATCGTCACTTCTTGCCCAGTCTTGATCACACCTGTGGCATTGCCGCAACCAACGATCGCAGGAATACCCATTTCCCGTGCAATAATCGCCGCATGGCAGGTACGCCCACCTTGGTTAGTGACGATCGCACTTGCCTTTTTCATGATTGGTTCCCAGTCAGGGTCGGTCTTATTAGTGACTAGCACTTGTCCTGCTTGGAAATCCTCAATATTATGTACTTCCAAAATCACATTCGCCTTGCCTTGACCAATCATTTCCCCGACAGCACGACCTGTAATCAGCACATCACTAGAACCATTCAGTTTGTAATTCTTGAGAATATTGCCAACCTTCTGTGATTGCACTGTTTCAGGACGGGCTTGGACAATGAACAATTCGCCAGTTCTGCCATCCTTCGCCCATTCAATATCCATTGGCGACAACTTACCACGCACTTCTGAATAATGATCTTCGATGATGCAAGCCCATTCTGCGAGTTTGAGAATCTCATCATCGGTAATTGCAAACTTGACTCGTTCAGAAACTGGGACAGGAATATTTTTGGTCAGCTTACCACCGCCAATGTCATAGACCATCTTGATTTCCTTAGTGCCAAGACGTTTTTCAAGAATCGGACGGAAACCTTGTTTGAGTGTGGGTTTGAATACAAAATACTCATCGGGATTGACAGCGCCCTGCACGACATTTTCACCTAAGCCATAGGCGGCGGTGATCAGCGCTGCATTTTTAAAGCCTGTTTCAGTGTCAATGGAGAACATCACCCCAGATGCGGCGAGATCGGAACGCACCATTTTTTGCACGCCGACGGAGAGGGCAACATCGAAATGGTCAAAGCCATTGATGGTGCGATAGGAAATCGCGCGATCGGTGAATAGCGAAGCAAAGCAGCGATGGCAAGCATCCACGACTTCGTTAGCGCCATATACATTGAGATAGGTTTCCTGCTGTCCAGCGAAACTGGCATCGGGTAAATCTTCGGCAGTGGCGCTAGAACGCACGGCAACATCAGCTTCTTTACCACAGGACAAGTCGCAGTCGCATAGTTTCTGGTAGGACATAGCGATCGCCATTTGTAGATCCTCAGGAAATGGCGTACTGAGAACTAATGATCTTGCCATACGACCGCGATCGCGCAGGTTATTCATATCCTCAATATCAAGATCGGCAAATAGTTCGCGCAATTTTGTTTCCAAGCCAGCCTTCTCAATGAAATGACGGAAAGCATAGGCAGTGGTGGCAAATCCATTGGGAACATTCACCCCCTTGGGTTGAAGCTGGCGAATCATTTCCCCCAGCGAAGCATTTTTCCCACCCACAAAGGGAATATCAGCAATTCCCACCTCTTCAAACCAAAGTATTAATGCTTGTTCTTTAGGAACAGTTCTGGATAGTTCTGAGACAAAAGTTGAGCTAGTCATAATGATTTAACTCCCTAACCACACTAGTGATTAGATCAATGCAAAGATAAGATTTGAAGCCTTAATGCCTAACTAAGAATGCGATAACTTACACATTAGTAAGCTCCAATATCAAAGTTCTTACAACTTAGTTACAAAACCTGTTGAAAACCTTGATACTTCTTAATTATATCTACCTTGCAAACACTAAATTTGCGCCCCATTACATTTGTTTACTAAGCTTTGCAAAGATTGACATTCTCATTTGCAATCTTCTTCACAATAAGCAAAAGTGGTGTAAAGAGTCATCTTTCTTAATTGCGAAATCCATATTTGGGGACAAAAAACTTAGGGCTGAGATCTGCTAAAGGCTCTCGCAGTTTCGCTAGTTCTGCTTCGCATCCATGGATCTCCAACTGAATCAATTTTGCTGTTTGGAGTGCTTCATTCAAAATGTCGCCCACATTTTCTAAATGGAACAATAGTCCCTCTATAGATGTAAAGGCTTCGCGGCAATGCACAATATCTTCACAAAGACTGAATCCATCGTAGAGACATTTTGGTTTGTTTTTAGAGACTTACACAAAATAATCGATCCCAAGAATATGGCGGCGGTCGTAGCTAGCCGCCATATTCTTGGGTTTAATATGGAACATTTTTTCCTTGGAGTTCACTTACTCCCTTCCCACCAAAAAAATAGGCATTATAAAGTGAATAATCTTTTCTACAAAGCGATCGCAAATTGCCTTAAAGTCTTCTATTTTACCTTTAGAAGTCTTAAAATAGGGAATATTTGGGCACTAGACAGTTAAAGTGTAATTGGCATATTTACGTCTTTTTTTATCGGCATGAAATAGGTGCTGAAACACCTATTTCCGATTGGCTGACCAGTGCCGACATAGCTAGACTTCGCCTTTCATGACCATTTCACCCGTGGGTTCAGGCATATCTTTGTTTGGCTCAATCGTGATAATTAAGGTTGTAGTCTGTTTAAGCGCATTACCTAGTGGCACTTTCACAAAAACCTTGCCTTGATCATCAGGACGAAACTGAGCACAATCAACCTTTTTGCCATCAACGATCGCCCAAAGCCGATAACTATTGTCTTGAGGAATGGGCATCAGATTCTGAATGCTGATCATCGCGGTTTTTTCGGTGGGCGCAATCATTACACTTCCAGAAGCCGCAGGAATTGCCCCCATCCCTTTAAGAGATATCATGCGATTGTCAGAACCTTGCAGCATTGCAATGGTTTCGCGATGTTTGTTTAACTCGATTTGATTAGAGGCGATTTGTTGACGCATTTGGTAATTGTCAAAACCGAGAGCAATTAGCGCGATCGCACCAATACTACTTAAACTAATTGTGGCTAATTTCCAGAGATTCCTGCGACGAGGTGATCGATTAATTGGTACTAGTAGGAGATCATTTAATGACTCTATCGACGGATCTAATGGATCTGTTAACAGATTTTCTACGGTGATTGGGATAGCCTGCGAAGCAATGCGATCGCGTAGATTTTTGGCTGGATAGGTTTCGTTCAAGCCCAGAGGCAGCATTGCTAAAGTTTCTTGAAAGTGATCGATTTTTGTGACTATTTCTGGATGCTCTAGGATAATTTTATGCATCTCGATAACTTCTTCAGGATCGAGATCTCCCAATACATATCCTGCTAATAGCTCTTCCCATTCATGGGGATATTTATTTTGTGGTGTCGTCATAATCACTCCAACGTATCCTGCAAACTTTCTCTCAATCGAATCAATCCATTTCGCGCCCAAGACTTGACCGTCCCCAATGGAGTACCTAGCATTTTAGCAATTTCGGATTGGCTGAGTCCATCAAAATATGCCATTTCTAATACTTGGCGATGATTGTCAGGCAACTTTGCCAAAGCTAATTTTACTTTTTCTGAACGTTCGGCAAGTGACGCATTTTCCATGAGTGATGAGGTTCTGATATCAAGTTCTGAAGCAATACCCTGTTCCCATTTTTGGAGATGCTGCTGTTGCGATCGCGTTTTACGAATGCGGTCAATCGCTCGCGATCGGGTCAAGACTGTCAAAAAAGTGGCGATCGAACCGCGCTTACTGTCGTAAGTGCTATTGCGACTAAGCATAATGAAGATCTCTTGGGTGAGGTCTTCTGCCTCTTGGGGGCTACCTAAGATCCTTAATGATAAGCGGTAAACCAACTCACCATAGCGATCATAAAAGATGCCAAAAGCTTGACTGCTTCCCGATCGCCAAGCTTGCAGTATTTCTACATCGGTTTGCTCGGAGAGTTTCATAGGGAAATTGAATAAGCTTCGTTACTATACATACGCATCCTAAGCCAGAATGGATGAGTTATCAACCTTTGGACTACGCAGTAGCCCTG
>JANNDZ010000173.1:0-3003 GCA_031378395.1 Pseudanabaena sp. OTE_75_metabat_487_sub | reverse complement strand
GATCGGATGACAGCACACAGCGTCCAATTCCTAAACCGATCTCTGGCATCCACAATGGTTCACTAATCTCTAATTGGTAATCACCACCAACTAACTTGTAAACTTCAAAAGGCAAATGTCCATCTCTTCGCCAAAACTTAGGATTGTAAATTACATAATATTTGACATCCAATTTGCGATAAATTTCTAACTTCTTTTCATATTCATCGCCATAGCTATGGGATACCACTTCTAAGGTCAAAATTGGCGGTGTATAATCTTCTTCCCACATCACATAACTGCTACGCGATCCACCATTTTTGCGGCGCTCTACTTCTAAGCTCAAAAATCCATCGGGAATTACGGGAACTCTGGGATTTATGCCAGTGGTGTGATAGATACCCATATCGACACCAAAGTACCAATCATCGCGACTTTTCCAAATATATTCCAGCAAAAATAATAGTAAATTCGGTACAAAATTCTGGTCTTCGTTATCCACAGGCGTATCATCGGAATCAGGTAATTCGTCGCTGGTGGGTAGATATTGGCGATCTATTTGTAGCATCAGCTAATCCCAGAAGTATCTTAGCTATTCGGATTGTACTACATAGCAATGTAAGTAAGCTTTGCTGAGGACATCAAAGACGAGTGACGGTAAGAGTCCGCTGTCACTCATCTCTTGGGTTTGCAAAATTTGCAATGCTATATAACCAATTCAGGGCTGCTATTCGTGGGGTATGATGACAGATGTCTCAAAATATCCTCTGTTTAATCTGGCTCTAAGTAAAGCTCAAACGGCTATACAGAAAAGCTATATAAAAAGCTCCAAAAAAATATGGGTAAACAAAGCCGCCTGCTTGCCTTTGTACTGGCAATTTTAATCGGGGCTGTGTATCTAATCGTAAGTCATCCTCCTAAATTAGGTTTGGATCTTCGAGGTGGCGCACAGCTTACACTCCAAGCAAAAATCAATCCTGAACAAGGTATTAATGAAATTACGCCGCGCATCATGGAAACTGCAAAGTTTGTGGTGGAACAGCGCATTAATGGCTTAGGAGTTTCTGAAGCAACGATTTTGCTGGCTGGAAATGATCAACTGATCGTGCAGTTACCAGGGGTAAATGATCCTGCTCAAGCTGAGCGGGTAATTGGTACAACTGCCCAGCTTGATTTTCGGAAGCAAAAGAAAGGCACAGAAAGTGAGTTAAGGGCAAGATTGCAAATCCAGCAGGCGGCGACAATTCAGCGTGAAGTCCTGAAAAATTCTACCGATCAAAAGGCGATCGCAGAAAACGAAATAGCCTATAAGAAAAGTATTGAAGACTTGAAAGGAATTTTTGAGCGCACAGGCTTAACGGGCAATATGCTCAAAGATGCCGTTGCTTCACCAACAGGCAATGGTCCCGATGCTTGGCAAGTAGCACTGACTTTTGATGATAAGGGTGGTGAGCTATTTGCTAAAACCACTGGCGAAATCGGTGGAACTGGTAGGTCTTTAGGAATTTTTCTAGACGATAAATTAATTAGCTCGCCATCAGTTGGTCCCGAATTTCAAGGTAAGGGCATTACAGGCAACCGAGCCGTCATTACAGGTAACTTCAACTTAGATACTGCCACCGAATTAGCTTTGCAATTACGCGCTGGCGCTTTACCCGTGCCAGTAGAAATTGTCGAAAATCGCACTGTAGGAGCAACTCTTGGTGCGGATAGCATCCTTAGCAGTATTTATGCTGGAGTTGCGGGATTACTACTCGTACTAATTTTCATGGTGCTGTATTACCGTATTTTGGGGGTTGTTGCGGATATTGCACTAATCACCTATGCGATTATCACTTTTTCGTTGTTTGGCTTATTGGGCGTGGTGCTGACTTTACCGGGGATTGCAGGGTTTATCCTTAGTATCGGTATGGCGGTGGATGCCAACGTATTAATTTTTGAACGTACTAAAGAAGAATTAAAGGCGGGACGGACACTCTATAAATCGGTTGAAGCAGGCTTTTATCGAGCATGGTCAAGCATTCTCGATAGTAATGTGACCACTTTGATTGCCTGTGGTGCATTATTTTGGCTCGGTTCGGGATTTGTAAAAGGCTTTGCGGTTACGCTTGGGGTCGGGGTGCTGACCAGTATGTTTACGGCAATTACCTTGAGCCGATCGCTAATGTTGGCAATGATTAGCAATCCGATCTTCCGCAAGCCTGAATACTATGGCATGAAAGCTTTTGGCAAAATATCATCGACAATGATTGATGTAGAGGCAAAAGCTGATGATGAATCGAACGATAGTAAAAACGACAATAAAAAAGACAATACAAGTGGTGCAGTCTTATGAGATTAGATGTAATCAAAAATGCTCGTCTTTACATCACGATTTCGACAGCAGTGATTTTGGCTGGGATCGTTGCCATGGTGTTGTCTTTTCAGCAACTAGGCTCGCCTTTACGCTTGGGAATCGACTTTACGGGTGGCTCTAGTGTCACATTGGGCTTGGCTTGCAATGCTGGTAATTGCGGCAAGCCAATTGATGTAAGCGTTGTCAGGCAAGCGGTTGAAAGTAAAGGTTTTACCAACAGCGTCATTCAATTAGTTGAGGGCAAAGATCTCAAGGGGATCTCAGTGAGGACAGCTCATCTCTCAACCGACGAACGCGAAAAATTAAAATCAGCGCTCACTGAGTCTTTGAAGCAATATGGTGAAGTTGATCCTAAAAAGTCGCAAATAGATGAGGTCGGCCCCGCGATCGGACAGCAAGCGCTCAAAAATGGGTTGCTTGCTCTTGCTTTGTCTTTTTCAGGCATTGGTATTTATTTAGCATTTCGGTTTCAGCTAGATTATGCAACCTTTGCGATTATTGCGCTGTTTCACGACATGTTAGTAACTGTGGGTGCATTTTCCATCCTTGGGTTAACAATGGGTGTGGAGATCGACAGTTTGTTTATCGTGTCGATGCTTACGATCTGTGGCTTCTCGGTGAATGATACGGTGGTTATCTACGATCGCATTCGTGAAAATGTGAAGATT
>JANNDZ010000171.1:0-2907 GCA_031378395.1 Pseudanabaena sp. OTE_75_metabat_487_sub | reverse complement strand
ATGCCATGATTACAGCTTTTGCGTCTTCCAAAGCAAGTTTGGTTTCGGCATCTTGGTAAGCGATCCCAAGGCGATCACATAGTTTAAATACAGACTCAAGGTTGAGTTTGTAGTCTTCCGCGATCTCAGCGATCGAATAATCAGCAAAGCCCATAACAATACCCGTATCTAGTTAATTCTAGAGATGTTTGTGCTATTTTCTCATGCAAAGGCAAGACAAAACCCAAAAAGTAAAGGCGGCACTTCGCGCCGCCTTTACTTTTTGGGTTTAGAGAATGAGCGCACTAAAAGAAATTTTGTGAAAGTGTTGCAAAGCAACACTTTCGCAAAATTTCTTGGTTTGGATTTGAGCGCGAAGTGTTGTAATAGAGGCAGTAGTCAACAGTGAAACAGTAATGACAGCCGCTTCAAACAATGCACCTGTTAATGCTTCTGCTCCTGCACCAGTGCAAACAGCGATCGCGATTACCCAAGCGCCTAGTGAGGTCGTGGTTAATCGCGAAATTGCGATCGCAGGGACAGCCGACTTTACTCAAGTTTTACAAATTCTCGTTACCTTAGCCAACGATGCCCCTGTTACGGTGCAACTTAACGCCACGACAGGTACTTGGCAGATAAAAATTACGGCTGGTTTACCAACTGCGATGGCGACATTTTTGCGGGTGCGGGCGATCGGCGCAAATAATCAGCTTTTGGCTGAGTTGATTGTCAATATTTTAGTGAAGAATCCTGACATCGCCTTAATAACCAAGCAAGCTACTCGTTTTAAATCTTCTCCTGCGGATTCAGGGACTTTGCCGCCCAATGGCAAGGTCGATGTGCTGGCTGGACAAACCCTTGAAGTGTTGCGTTATGGCTCTGTCGATGGACATATCAAGGTTTTGCTAAAGCAACCGATCGCACCGATGGGAGCCTTTGGCTATTTCTACGCTCCCCATGTGGATTTGATTGCACCGATTACGCTGACGGTGAAGCAAGACACGATTTTCAAGATTTCTACAGCGGCTTCGCAGTCTTTGCCCTTTACCCAAAAAGCCGAGGTGAAAGCAGGGACAAAATTGTTGTTAGACGGGAATTTTACGATCGCTGCTAACCATGTCCAAGTTAAGTTGGCGCAACCCTTAGCTCTTGTCGGACAGGTTGGGTTCTTTTTCTTGCCCCATGTGGAATTATCAAAACTGGGCGAATCCCTTGATTTCTCGAATCCTGCCGATGTTAGTGATATCCCGATCAATGGTGCGATCGCTACGGTGATTACTGACACTTTTTTGAAAGCATCATCACAAAATGCCAGTAGCCTCTCCGATGCACAAAAAATAATGGTGAAAGCTGGCACAACCTATCCGATTAGTGGCTATGCCACAGTTAATGGTCATTTTCGGGTGAAGTTTGTCTCTGCGATCGCGCCGATTGGGAATGTGGGATTTTTCTATGAGCGACATCTCAGCATCACCAAAAATGGTAAGGCAATCCTGTTCGACCCTGATATGAAAACCTTGACCGTCAGACAAAACACAGTACTCAAGAAGCGCCCCATTGATGCGCGACAGTTAGCTGCAAATGAATTAGCATCCCTCAACGCAGGTGATGTGTTCGGTCTGGATAGCTATAGCCTGACCGATATTCATTTCCAAGTCACTTTAAATGAGGATGTACCACCTCTGGGCAAGTCGGGCTTTGTATTTGCGGGGCATGTCAACCTTCAGCAAGGCAATAAGGCGATCGAGATTACGCCCAAACGAAAGATTTTAGGTGTGCCATTTTTTTCGCAATTAGACAATCCCCGTGATCCTTTTGTGACCTGTAATGTCACTGCGATCGCTATGGTGTTAGCTTTTCATGGCAAGCGATCGCGCAATCCGCAACAACAGCTAGAAGATGAGCTATATCAATGGGTTATCAATAAATATGGAGCGCAATCCCGCACCGATAATGCTGTTTTACAAGGGCTTTATCGCGCCTACGGTTTTGGCGGAAACTTTAGTACTGCTCGTACATGGTCACAAATCAAACAAGAAATCACCGAAAATCGCCCTGTCGTGATTGGTGGCTATTTCACCCACGGCGGACATATCGTTTGTATCATCGGCTTCGATGAATTTGGATTTATCGTTAACGATCCCTATGGCAATGCGCTCACAGGTTATAGCCAAACTGAGGGAAAAGGTTTGCGATATCCCTACATCTACATGCGAGATATGTGCGGTGTCGATGGCGATGTATGGGCGCATTTCATTTTGCCCAAATAGTTTCAAAGCAATGCGGAGCAATGCTTTACCCAAAAGGAAGCTGTGGGGCGAAGCGCCACAACTTCCTTTTGGGGGTTGTAGAATTTTAGGCGATCGCCGAGTTATCAATTACATCTTGCCAACGCCCATTACCCACCGCCCGAAGAGCTTCACGTAGTTGGATATCACCTGTATAAATCGCTTTGCCAACGATCGCACCCTTCACGCCAACAGATTCTAGCGACAGCAGATTAAGTAAATCCGTAATCGAACTAACGCCACCTGACGCAATTACTGGCACATCGACATTTTCGGCAAGTTGACGCAACGCTTCAATATTTGGTCCCTGCATCGTGCCATCGCGATGAATATCGGTATAGATAATTCCTGCGATGCCCACAGAAGTCATGCGTTTAGCAAGATCCACAGCCATTACATCCGAATTGGTCAACCAGCCTCTAGTGGCAACCTTGCCATTACGAGCATCAATGCCGATCATGATTTGCTCAGGGAATTCCGCACAAATATCGGCAACTAGTTGCGAGCTTTCCACCGCAGCAGTGCCTAAAATCACCCGACTCACGCCAGAATTTAGTACTGACACGATACTTTCGCGATCGCGCAAACCACCACCCATCTGTACTCGCATCGGAATTGAACGAGCGATCGCCTCGATTAC
>JANNDZ010000164.1:0-12922 GCA_031378395.1 Pseudanabaena sp. OTE_75_metabat_487_sub | reverse complement strand
TAAACTTTAATCCATTGGTTTATGGGGAAACCAATGGATTTAAACTTTAATCCTTTTGAGCTAGTGGCGGTTGCTGTGGCGGTGCTGATTGCCAACTCGATTAGTTCCGATGGGCGATCGAATTGGCTAGAAGGCTCTTTGCTAGTAGCAACTTACGCAATTCTAGGCTTTGCATTCTATTTTCAACCAGTCTAAGCAAAAGCGGCGCATTGCGCCGCTTTTGCTAATCACTATACAATCTCCGAAAGCGCGGATCGAGTTTGGCACTTTTCTCTCGATTACATTTTGCACAAAGGGTTTGGAAGTTACTGAATTCATTAGTTCCGCCTTGTGCTAGCGGGATAATATGATCAACTTGTAATTTTTTAGCAGTAAGGTCGATCTTCTGACAGCTTTGACATTGGTAATTGTTGCGCTTGAAAACAAATTCTCTGACTTCAGGTGGAAGATTAATACGCGGTGTTTTGTCTGTCATTGCAGGTAGCCAGTAATTAATAAGTCTGTACCAATTTGTTGAAACTGCGATCGCGAAAGATTAATAGCATCAGTCATCAACGCTAATCCTAAATCGTCAATAGGACTCGGAGCCGCAAATCCGCCAATTAACTTAGGCGCAATAAAAGCATAAACTTTTTGTACCATTTTAGCCTTAATTGCGGCTGCCCCTAAGCGCCCTCCACATTCCCATAAAACTGTATTGCAGCCACGCTTACCCAATTCTCGCATGACGACTTCAGGAGATATATCACCTAGTTCGAGAACTTCAACTTTGCGATCGCGTAGTTTTTGCTTAAGTTGAGAATTAAGATTAGGCAAAGTAATTATCAAAGTTTTTTCGGTATCTGTTACGTTCCATAAATTTGCCTCGTCAGGAAGATCGAAACTTTGCGTAATTACGACCCTTAAAGGAGAATGCACACTCAACCCATGAGTATTTAAGTGGGGATTATCGAGCCTAACTGTGTTGCCGCCCGTAATAATTGCATCACAACCCACGCGCAGATCATGCACTAAGTGCCGAGCCTCTGATCCAGTAATCCAATAGCTATGCCCAGAAGTTGTCGCAATCTTGCCATCAAGAGTCATCGCATATTTAAAAATACCAAAGGGTAAATTTGTTTTCATCCGATGGAAAAATGCTTCATTTAGCTCTAAACATTGCTGCTCTAAGACACCTGTGGTCACTTTCACACCTGCCGCAAGCAAGCGATCGCGACCAGTTCCAGATACCTGTGGATTAGCATCGATCGCACCAATGACAACCTCACCAATTCCCGCTTTGATAATTGCCTCAGAACAGGGAGGCGTGCGTCCATGATGATTACAAGGCTCAAGATTGACATATAGGGTTTCATCTCGCAGATCTTCGACTTTTTGTTGCGCAACTCGAATTGCAAATATCTCTGCATGAGGTTCACCAGCCTTAGGATGAAAGCCTTCACCCAAGACCTGTCCATCTTGCACAATTACGCTTCCCACCATTGGATTTGGGGCAGTTTGCCCTCTCGCTTTCTGAGCCAAATCAATACAACGTTGCATCCAGAGATCGTGCTGTGTTGCTGCTTCTTTATCTACTTTTTCTAGCATTTTTGGATTGACTATTAGTTAGGGTTAGGGCAAATGTGGTTGAATATGAGCGATCGCAAAAGCACTATATTCCTCACCAGCATCACAGGATTCGCGGAGGCAAGCAATTGCATCTTTATTACCTTGCTGAGCAAAATGGAGCAATAAACAGAGCTTTTTAACATGCTTGCTGCGATGGGCAACCAATTCTTTACGCCCTCTCTTGCCATTGAGGTCAAAGATGGTTTCAACAGTTTTACCGCGATCGTCACGACCATAAACATTTGCCAGACCAGCGATCGCATCCCAAGAAAATTCAAGATGCGTATTTGGATCGGTTATGCCATCGGTAGGATCGATTAGTAAAGGATTTCCGTTTATATCAAGTGGAAACTTTACACCCTTATGACCTGCATCGTTACATACATCACAGGAAAAAAGTAGATTACTCCATTCAAATGTTAAATCAGGATATTTACTTTTAGGGCGAAAATGCTCGATCGCTCCATAAGTCACATGTGTGATCCTGCTCTCACAATAAGCACATTTACTATGAAACATTTCCTCCAAAACATTTTTAACACCTTTACATTTGCTCTGTGCGTCATCAACTTTTTTCTTAGCTCTCTTAATCTGAGAGGCTGTTGCATTGGGATCATTTATAAGTAATTGAAGATCAAATTGAAGCCTAATCTGTTGTTGCTGAAGTTCAGCTAACCACTTAGCAGATTTAACGTCTTTATATTTTTTCTGTGCATCATCAACTTTTTTCTTGGCTCCTTTGATCTGACTGGCTCTTGCATTGGGATCATTTTCAAGTAATTGAAGCTCAAGCTGTTGTTGCTGAAGCTCAGCTAACCACCTAGCAGAATTTCTTTGTAATGCTTTAGGAATAGGGCTTCTTACTACGGGGATCAAGACAAATGTTCCTCCAAAAAAGCATTAATTCGAGATTCAAGGCTATTGGGATCTGGACGCTCTCCAAATGGTTGAACATCTTTCATGAACAACTGAAGTCGTTTATATTCAGACTTTTCTTCTTCTTCGACTAGATTTCCATTTTTTCTATTGAGTTCGTGATAGCGTTCGATCTTTTTTTCAGTTGGTGGCGAGTAAGTTGATTGAAGCCCAAAAGCTGGACTTCTAAGTGTACGATCTACATTGGCTGCTAAGTCTGTATAAGGAATTGCTATAACTTTTACCTGACCATCCACTATATCTAAACGCAAAGTTAGTGCATCTTGACCAGCACCAGCCGCAACCAGAGGACTATGTGTCGCTACAAAAAACTGAAGATTAGGAAAAACCTGCTGTAGCCACCCAGCTATTTCTCTTTGCCAAGATGGATGTAAATGGATATCCAACTCATCAATTAAGACTACACCTGACGCTTTTGTTGGATCTTCTAAATCAGGAAATGCCTGAAGTAAACGCCAGATCAAGTCGCCAGCTAAGGCAATAACACTACGAAATCCATCTGACAAGCTGATAGTTGGTACTTTTCGACCGTCTACTAAAAATTCAATTGTCCCCTCTTTGGTCACTCCAGCAATTTTTACATCACCTGGAAGCAATTTTATGATCGCATCTTCTCCCACCTGTTTCATTCTTTGTACATTTATATCATTAGGTTCCTTAGCAAGACGGTAATCTAAATAAACCATCCAGCGCTCAAATGAACTTAACGAAGTATCTTCATTAAATTGGGTGAAAAAATTGCTAGACCGCTTTGGTTGCTCAAGGCTTGGGATGATAACCTGACTTAAACGTGTAAGTCGCCGAAAAGCTCCATAACCAACGGCAAACCATCCTTGATGACCTGATGCAAATGCATTTGCTCGGAGCCAACTTAACATTTTTGTAGAATCCTCAACTAGTGAAGGTTCCGTATATGTTTGCTTCCCAACCTCAACAGCTAGAGAACCAGTAACAGAGTAAGATAAAGAAAATGTTTTTTGTTGCTTACCTTCACGAAACTTCCCAATATCTCCCTCATCTGGATGGATTTTTACTTTGAGCGTACCTGAACGTTTTGGATCGCGAACCCAGCCAGTTGGACGTGGCAATAATTCCCTAGCGGCTTCAGGTCCCGCAAGAAGTAATCCCAAAGCCTGAAGGATTGTACTTTTGCCAACTCCATTTTCTCCAAGTAAAGTTATCCAAGAATATGGCTTTGCTCCATCACGCCGAACTGTAGGATCGACTTTAAAACTAATTTCCTCATTTTGGAAGCACTTAATATTAGTGAGAGTGATGCTTTCAACCCACATTAGTATTTTCCTTTAAAACACAAAAGCAATGTATAGAATCGTAGCTCATATCAATATTTTTGGGTCATCTTAGCTGCAATCTTATATAGTAAACTGCCTGGACATATAAAAAGCCGCGCAATGCGCGGCTTTTTTCGTAGATGAATTTACAAAGCTGCTTCTTTTTTGAGCTTGTCGCGATCGCTAATCTTCGTAGTCGGAGACTGAAGCGCAAAATAGAGCTTATTCAAAGCACTGAGATAGGCTCTTGCAGAAGCAACGATGATATCAGTGTTTGCAGAATGACCAGAGAGCGTACCGACATCAGGATGCTTGAGACGAATCGTGACTTCGCCGAGGGCGTCGATACCTGCGGTAACCGACTGTACTGAGTATTCGATCAATTGATTTGGAACATTTACAATGCGATTAATCGCTTTGTAAATCGCATCAACGGGGCCAGTCCCCACCGAAGCATCGGTAATTTCTGAACCATCGGGCATGATGATCGTGATTGTCGCCGTGGGGATAGCGCGATCGCCACAGCTAACTTGGACGTGTTCGAGCTTAAAGGCTTCGGGGGCATGACGAATTTCGTCGTTAACGATCGCTTCTAAATCGCGATCGCTAATTTCTCGCTTTTTATCAGCAAGTTCCTTAAAACGAACAAAGGCAGCATTAAGTTCTTGTTCCGAAAGCTCAAAGCCAAGCTCTTTGAGTCGAGAACTCAAAGCATTACGTCCTGATAGCTTACCAAGCACGATCAAATTGTCGGTTAACCCGATGGATTGAGCATCCATGATTTCGTAGGTGAGGCGATTTTTCAATACACCGTCTTGATGGATACCCGACTCATGGGCAAAGGCATTTGCGCCGACGATCGCTTTATTGGGCTGCACCAACATACCTGTGAGGTTGGACACAAGACGAGAAGTCTTGTAAATCTGCTTGGTGTCAATGTTGCAGAGCGGCGCAATCGATTCCACAGGACGACCGAGGAAGCTATTGAAATAGGAGCGGCGCACATGCAAAGCCATTACTAATTCTTCGAGGGCGGCATTGCCTGCGCGTTCACCGATGCCGTTAATCGTGCATTCCATTTGACGCGCCCCATTTTTGGCAGCTTCAAGGAAGTTCGCCACAGCCAAGCCAAGATCATTGTGACCATGCACCGAGATAATCGCGCGATCGATATTCGGCACATTTTCTTTGATCCCTTTGATCAAAGCTCCAAACTCAGAAGGAGTCAAATAGCCGACCGTATCGGGGATATTGACCGTGCTAGCACCCGCCGCGATCGCAGCCTCTAATACTTGATAGAGAAACTCAGGATCAGAGCGACCTGCATCCTCAGGTGAAAACTCGACATCGGCAACTTTTGATTTGGCATAGGCAACCATATCTGGCACGATCGCTAAAACCTCAGCGCGAGTCTTCCGAAGCTTATATTCCAAGTGAATATCTGAGGTGGCAAGAAAAGTATGAATTCTGCCTTTAGCCGCAGGCTTGACTGCTTCGGCAGCAGCTTCAATATCGCCTCTAGTAGCTCTTGCTAAACCGCAAATCGTGGGACCATTCTCTGTGCCAACGAGCTTAGCAATTTGTTGGACTGCATGAAAATCTCCCTTACTGGCAAAGGGGAAACCTGCCTCAATGATGTCTACACCAAGTCGAGCCAGTTGCTGCGCGATTAGCAGTTTTTGCTCCACGTTCAGAGTTGCGCCTGGGGACTGTTCGCCATCGCGCAATGTGGTATCAAAAAAGATAATGCGATCCTGAGCAACGTTAGACTCTTGAGGTGTTACTGATGTAGACATAATGCGTTATTTCATGAATATATTGTGAATGCGTAACGACGAAATTAGGCTAAATTCTTTGGCAAATAGTTTGTTGAACTTCTGCGATCGCCATAGAATCACGCTAATGCAATCTTAGCCTTTTTCTTTAAAAATGGTAAGCCGAGCTTACACCTCTTACCATAAAAGTTAAAAATTCAAAAATTCAAAAGCTAAAGACATTACTAAGTATTGCCTGTAGCTCTGGAATTTTGTTTTGCAAATGGAGATTGAATATACTCCACAATGATTACAAGACAATACCTCACGTCACGATTTCCTATCAATTTTAATTATTGTTTCAAAATCCAAGGGCATTTATCATTTTTTGTTAAATTTGATACAGTAAAAATAAATTAATTATGTAGCTAACAAGACAAAGGCGGAGATGTAAATAAGTATGTTTGGCAAAATTAGAGAAGCGCGTTATCAAGAAGGTCGTCAAGATCGTGATAGGGGCATACTACCTCGTAAGAAAAATTCTGATTATCTTGAGGGATATCTAAAGGATAGACCTGGTGGTTTAGATACGGTTATGCAATATTTCCCAACGGCGGAGGATTATATGAGATGGAAGTTAAATCACACAAAATCATCGTTCTAATACTTTTTTATGACGCAAATTTTCGCCAATCAGCACCAAAAAAATAGTCGGACAGCTTATTTTCTTGGTGCCGATCGCAGGTCATATTACCCTAGTTAAAAGACAACGTTCTAAACTAGCAGAACTTGCTGTAGCTTTACTTTAGCCAGAAAGCAATAATTTTTTTTAAGCATTTCATTCGGATGCTTTAAAAAAATTAAATATGCTAGGCTATGGCAACTGTTTGAGAGTTTCGATGCCGCGCATGGAGTCTTTACCTGAATCTTCACAACCGCATGGCGATCTGGTAAAAAAAGATCGCAAATTGCAGATTGGCGATCTAGTCAATCACCAGTCTAAACTAGGCAGATCAGATTTACCAGAAATTGATCCGCGCGATCGCTTTACATGGTCAAACTTTTTTGTAGTTGTAAGTATTCCCTTGGTAGGTGGCTTGGTGGGGCTAGGGATAATTTATCTAGCCAATCCCTTGGCGATCAGTTGGTTAGCATCTTCTGATGCTCCTGCTTTTTACTCTAATTCATTATGGAATATTCCTAAAAGCATCCCGCAAATCCAAGCTGAGTTAGGGCGTAGTTTCCTGAAGCTCGGCGAAAGTTACAATCTCAAAACGGGTGAAACCATTTATACGGTTTTGGAAACAGAAACCCAGAATATTCGTGAAATTCGTTTCTATCAGACTATTTGGGATCGGGGTGTTGAGAAATACCTATTAGTCAGCACAACCACAGTTGCAGGTATTGACGAATATTTTGTGCGATCGCCAAAGTTTAAATATGCTACCGAAGCTATTCCTGAGCGAATGCGACCAGATCGCAATCGACTTCCACTCAAAAAGTTATCCCTGTTAAACAATCCTCCCTCTCAATTCAATGGAGTTTGGTTTAGCACAGCGGGTAATGTCGATGGCATTGCCTACGGGCAAATTTATTACTTTTCCAATGATAAGCGATCGCAGTTAGTAGAACTAGATGCATGGACTAGCGCTGTGGGAGAGCTTCCTATATGGCGTAATGCTTTAACCAGCAATACTAATTCTGTGCAATTGGTAGTTAACCAAACTCAAGCATATGATCCTTCTTTACTGATTTTTCAACCTGAAGAAGCAATCGTTAAATCCACTCAAAAAGTGCAATTGCGTCAGGTGACATTAAATGAAGCAAAGGGGCAACCCAAGTCCTATCAAGATGCTTTAGTGATGGCGAGTGTTGGTCTATGGTCACCTGCATTGGGCAAATTTAATTTGATGGTGGATGAGTTGCGATCGCAAGGGAAACAGCTCTCGCCATTTTTGCAAGAACAGTATGATTTGATTGCATTGCACGCCAAAATCACCTCAGACCAAGCCCAGAATCCTAATTCTAGTTTGGGAGAAAAAGCATTAGTTAATATTATTGATGGAAGATGGAGTGAGGCTTTGGCGATCGCCAATGATCCCGCTTATAAGGGCGATAAAATTGCCGAAATGTTAGCCAAATATCATCCTCACATTTGGCAACGGGTGATGACCATGTTGACTTTTACTGGAGCTAAGGAAATTAAGTTATGGGGTGGACTAGTTGTTCTACAGCGCAATGGTTTACGCCGCGCCGAGCATTGGCTGCGGGAGCAGAAAGTTGATCCTAAAGAATCAAATCAATTACTGCAACGACTTGATCTTGCTCCTGTGACTCTCGACCCGAGACAATTAATCGGAACAGTTGCCTACATTGGTAAAGGAGATGCTGGATCTGAATGGTTTTTGCCACCACCAAAGCTCGAATCAGGTCAAGCTTGGTATGAAGTCAGTATCAATTTGATTAAAGATGGTGATAAGTGGAGTAATGCTCCATTTAGCGAACTAAGCGATCGCTCATCAATTTTGTTGTGGAGAATTTTAGGACTTTCTCTCAATAGCAGTTTGGGAGTAGTACTATACGAACCCAATGGCAAATCTCAAACAGCAACTTTAACCGCCCATTCTCTCTGGGTTAGCGATAATGGTAGTCTCAGAATTCTTGCGTCAGGTGAGGTTGCGCTTGCCCCTCTGCTAAATAAAAGTATTCTTCCACCTCTCGTCACCAGCGGCGGTACATTTAACCCACCCAATGGAACTCCTGTCGAATGGCAAACTCTCTCATCAATAACGATTGAGCGTATAGTTCGTACCATGTATCGCGAGTTGCAGCGCAATGGTGAAGTTTCGCTCAGCATCGAGGAGTTTGGTGTACTAGTGCAGCAGCAATGGACTCTATCCTCGGTCAGTCTCGATGGCACTGGAAAGCCTGAATATTTACTATTGCTCGATCGCGAAAAAGTTGATTTAGGCGATCGGCATTATCCTTTAGCGATCGCATTCTCCAGCGACGGCTCTCTCCTATTTAGTGATATGAGTGGTGGTCGAGTCTGGATGGATGTGTTACCAAGCAGCATTGATGGACAAATTCTCACGCTTCGGAATGGGCGTTACGAAGTGTGGAACTTCCGTTAGTCAAGTCAAGTGACAATACCAGCATGATTCATTAAGCATCCATCCTCCATGTAAATAATGCGATCAGCAAGATCGAGAATTCGATTGTCGTGCGTGACAAGGAGAATTGTACAGCCCTCTTGTTTGGCTAATTTCTCCATAATCTCCACCACATCCCGCCCTGATTTTTTATCCAAAGCCGCCGTTGGTTCATCAGCAAGAATTATTTTCGGCTGTCCTACCAAGGCACGGGCGATCGCGACTCTTTGTTTTTGTCCTCCCGACAGATCGCTAGGATAATAATCTAATCTATGCGATAAACCCACAGCATTTAAGATATCTCGAATGCGCTGATCGGCTTCTTCAGCAGTCACATCATGCAGCTCTAGAGCCATTTCCACATTTTGATAAACCGTGAGGAAGTTCAATAAATTATGAGCTTGGAAAATATAGCCAATATTGCGACGCATCAGCGTCATTTGATCGGGAATAGAATCAATCAATTCTTGACCTAAAATCTTGAGGCTACCCTCTTGAGGCGATCGCAAACCACCCATGAGCGTCAGCAATGTCGTTTTCCCTGAACCCGAAGGGCCCGTCATAATCACAATCTCACCGCGCTCAATTTGCAGATCTATATCAAACAAAACCTGCTTGCGGAGAGCATCCTGACCATAGTAATGATTCAGTTCGGTTACTGAAATAGCAAATTGTGAGGACATTTTCTAATTACGAATTATGAATTACGAATTATCAGCGACTAATTACCAATTACCAATTATCAATTACCAATCAAAAAATATCGGCAGGATCGGCTGTTTGGATTTTCCTGACTGCAACTGCTGCGGAAACGTAACACATGGTTGCAGTTAGCACGAATACAAACGTAATCCGTCCTATATCCATTGCCATTGGTAACAGAGTAGCGATATGTGTGATTTCGTAAATCCCCCATGCCAAGGCTGTGGCGGGGATGAAGCCCAGAACGGCGAGAATGAGGGATTCTTGGAAGACGACAATCAGTAAGTAGCGATCGCGGAATCCCATCGCCTTTAGGGTGGCATATTCGGGTAAATGGTCGGTGATGTCGCTATAGAGAATTTGATAGACGATTACGGCTCCGACGATAAAGGCGATCACCACACCGAGATCGAAGGTATAACCCACAGGTGTACTGGCATTCCAAAAGGCTACTTCGGCTTTGGCGAAATCTTGTCTCGTCATGACTTTGACATCGTTAGGAAGGAGCGATCGCAATTCTGCTAGGACTTTATTGACATCGGCATCGGGTTTGAGCTTGACTACGCCGACATCGATTAGTCCGCTCTGACGCGATCGCACCATTCGCAAAAAGTTAATATCGCTGGTGACGAGATAGGCATTAATGCCAAAGGTGGGGCTGAGTTGAAATAGTCCGCGCACTTGAAATTGGCGTTCGTCTATTTCGGTAACGATGGGTTCGCCTGCTTTAAAGTTTTTAGAGATCGCCCCAAATTCATTTCGCGATCCAGAATTAAAGAGAACTGTATCGGGTTCGCGCAGTTTTTGGCGATTCTCAGCGACTCCTTTGATATTTAAAACCTGATGTTCAGGATTAATACCAATGGCATAAATATCCCATATCTCCTTGTTGTAAGGATTACGCCACTGAATGAAGTTGAGATAAATCGGACTCACGGACTGTACGCCCGATACGCCTGCGGCTTGGTAGAGGCGGCGATCGGTAAAGCGATCGAGGGAAATTAGTGATCGGTAGCGATTGCTCAAAATCACAATTTCGCCATTTATGCTGTTGTGGAGTTCTACGGCACTGCTAAATAATGCGCCGCGAAATCCCATTTGCAAAAACATCAACACATCAGCAAAACTAATTCCTGCGATCGCTACTAACAATCGCACACGCTCTTTCCGCAATTGCAACCAAGAAAGAAAAAGCGGCTTCTTTCTTTTAGATTTTGCTTTGACATCTATGGTCTTGTCTATAATTTTGGTCATAATTTTCTAGGCTGTAACTGATGTTTCGTGGAACTCAGATGATGAATATCTTGCTGGTAGCGAAGCAGGGCAACCACGGGGGGATTGCCCCTACCCCAAAAAACAAAGGTTTCTGTAGGGCTGCGCCCCCGTGCCAACCCCTACCTTTGCCATTACAGGAATTCCTTCCGCGTAACGTCAGGTTGTAAGACAGATCATTCCCGAACATCGATCGCAGCTTGAATACTGAGATTGGTTAACCCTGCAACCAAACGACTAGAAGGCTCATCCAGTAATATTTTGACCTCTACAACTCGTGCATCAAACTGAGCCGCAGGATCGGTATTTAAGACATCTTTTTTACTAATCTGTAAGCCAACTTCTTTCACCTTGCCGCGCAATGTTTCAGAGAACGCATTATTTTTGCTGACTACGGTTGCAGATTGTCCAATCTTGACTCGGTTGATATCTAGTTCGTAAACCTCGGCAACTGCAACCATGCGCTGAGTTTGTCCAAGGCTGATAATTCCGTTATTTCCCACTAATTCCCCAGCACGGGTATGGATTTTGAGAACCTGTCCATCTTGGGGCGATCGCACTACTGCTAAATCCAAATCTGCTTTTGCCCTTGCTACACCTGCCTCTGCTTGGGCAACCTGCGATCGCGCTAATTCCACATCCACAGGACGAACTTCAGCAATCTGATCTAGGGTGGCGCGTGACTCAGCGACTTGTGATTGACGCGATCGCGCGATACGGGATAACTGAGCCTTAGCTTCATTTAGTTGTTGACGCACTGTATCGCTAGTTAACTGCTTACTATCACGCAAGGAACTTGAGACGGCTCCTTCCTTTTGCAAATATTGATACCGCCGATCCTCTAGTTCGGCATTGCGAAGTTCTGCTTCTAAACGTGCGATCGTCGCCTCTTGAGCAGCAGTTTCTGTTTGTAACTCCACTTGAATGCGATCGACAACTCTTTGTTGCGCCACAATCTGCCCCGACTTTGCCCCTGCCTGTACTTGCCGTAGTAGGGCTTCGGCGACACCAACCCGTTCCTGTGCTTCTCTCAGAGCCGCAGCACGCGGAGCATAGTTGTCGAGATAGGCAATCACATCACCTTTACGAATCTGTTGTCCATGCTCTACATTGAGCCGTTCGATTCGCGCACTTTCGCCAGATGTCGGTGCAAATACTTTAATTACTTCGCCATCAGGTTCTAATCTGCCCAATGCTGAAACAGATTCTAATTTGGGAGTAGTTTCGGAAATAGCAGGTTGGATGGATTTTTGGGAGAGGTTGACATAGGCAATACCGCCAACGCTTAAAGAGGCGATTGCGATCGCTGTTAGGGGTAGATATTGAATTGGAAATCTAATGCTCATGGTTTTAACCTTATTGATGTTTAGTCATATCTCGCATTACGCCACCCATAATCTGCACCTTCGCCCAACGCGGCAAAAATGCAAGGGAATATGTCAGCAGTTTGGAAATGAATCCTGGTAGGATTGTGGGCTTTTTGCCTAGAGCATCTAGGGTTGCCTGAGCCACATCTATAGGATTTAACGCCATTCCCAATTTCATCCCCGCACGTTCAGCAAAACCACTATTAGTAGGTCCGGGAGCTGAGGCAATTACATCGATACCCATGGGCGCAAGTTCTATATGTAAGGCTTCTGCTAATGTCTGGACATATGCTTTAGTCGCCGCATAGTGAGCCGCAAAGGGTGTGCCTTGAAAGCCGACAATCGAACTCATCAGCACGATGCCACCTTTACCGCGCTCAACAAACCTTTTCCCAAAATGCCAAGTCAGTTCTAATAGCGATCGGCAATTGACATTGAGCATTTCAATTTCTATTTCTATTGAAGAATCAAGAAATGCACCCGAAGTCCCAAATCCAGCCGCCGCTACGAGCAAACCAATATCCAGATTTTGCGTTTCCTCCAAAATTATTTTGGTTCCCGCATTCATCGACAAGTCAACCGCCAGAACTTTTACTTCGATTGCGTAGCGATCGCGTAAATCAATCGCCATTTGCTCCAAAACATTTTTACTCCGCGCAACCAGAACCAGATTTAGTCCCGATTCGGCAAGCCTCAGCGCTAGCTCTCGCCCAATCCCAGAAGAAGCACCCGTCACAACCGCCCAAGAGCCGTATCGCTTAGATAAGTTACTAGCACGATATTGCTTACGAGAATTAATACTCAGCATTTTTAACTCCGCTTTTTGTATTCAAGTTTTT
>JANNDZ010000137.1:0-7482 GCA_031378395.1 Pseudanabaena sp. OTE_75_metabat_487_sub | reverse complement strand
TTAAGTAGCCAAGCAGAATTATTTACACATGTCCGAACTAATGGGAAGATTCTAAAAATCACCATGTCCGATCTAATTGCTGTGAGAATAATTGAGCCACTTTCACCTGAAACGACAAAACTACTGTGGCGAATATATCGTCAAAGTAACCGCTTTGCAATTCGGCAACGAGCACACTGTATTCTTTTGAGTGCTCAAGGCATGAGCATAGGTCAACTAATGCAAATTTTCGATGTGAGTCGCAAAACGATTCATAACTGGTTTGTGTCCTGGGAAACCCAGAAATTAGTGGGATTGTGCGACCGAGCAGGAAGAGGACGTAAACCTACGTTTACCCCAGAGCAGCAAGAACAGATAAAACAATGGGTGAATGAATCGCCGAAACAACTCAAACGAGTGCTGCAAAATATTGAGGAAGAATGGAAAATTAAGGTGAGTAAAGATACGATTAAACGAGTGGTTAAAAGCTTGTCAATGATCTGGCGACGGGTGCGACGAGTCGTTGGTGGCAAACCTGAAGAGCAGGAGTATAGAGAGAAACAGCAACAACTCACCGAATTGCTGGAACAGGAAAAGCAGGGCAAAATCGATTTGCGATATCTTGATGAAAGTGGCTTTTCTTTGACTCCAACGGTTCCCTATGCTTGGCAAGAGAAAGGGACGGGTTTAAGCCTACCCAGTCAACGCAGTAAGAGGTTAAATGTCGTGGGTTTGATGAATCGAAACAATGACTTATCTGCTTATGTTTTTGAACGCAGTATCACCAGTGCAGTCATTCTCGCTTGTATCGATGACTTTGCTCGTCAATCAACCAAGCCAACTGTGATTGTTATGGATAAAGCCTCTATTCACACCAGTCAAATGATTCAAGAGAAATTAGAGCAGTGGAAGAACCAGCAAGTTGAGATTTTCCAGTTACCCCCTTATAGTCCACAGTTAAACTTGATTGAAATTTTGTGGCGTTTCATGAAGTATGAGTGGATTGAACTCAATGCATATGAATCTTGGGAAAGTTTAGTCTCTTATGTTGAAAAAGTTCTTCGAGACTTTGGTTCAACTTATGTAATTAATTTTGCTTAGCTACTTAACATACATAGGAATATATTGTGATCGCCGAATCAGTCAACCACGCTAACCAACCACAAGTATCAACAAGAAACTTCATACTCTTTCACTGCGATCGCGAACATTGTGGGTATTAGCTCCCTTTAAAATACCTCGAAATGATTGCATAGAAGATTGCGAAACAAGTGTAATTGATTGGTTTTACAGCCAATTACCTAGCAACACAAAAGGGGCCCAAAAATAAGGATGATTATATTTTGAATCTTTGAGTAAAGCTTGCTGTGCTGTTCTTAAAGAGGCTGCTCTAGTAACATTCGCAGAAGATAAACTTTGATAGAGTGCAATCATAAACTTTGAAGTTGCTGCATCATCAACTGACCAGAGCGAAGCGATCGTGCTTCTTGCACCTGCTCTCACAGCCAGTCCCGCTAAGCCTAGTGCTGCTCGTTTATCTCCCACAGCAGTTTGACAAGCACTCAAAATCAATAACTCTACAGGCTCAAGACTACTACGGTCAGTAGAGCGCAATAATTGATAGAGATTCTCAATCGTCAACTTACCATCGTAGGTAAGTAGATAAGTATTTTCGGCTTCAGAACTGAAGTTGCCGTGGGTCGCAAGATGGATAATCGGGAAGGGGAGGGAGACAAGTGTTTGAGCCAGATTTTGCTTAGTAAAGTTCGCGTTAAGAAAAATAGAACTTAAGGGAACTTGTTTGTTGATTTCTTGTAACTCGCCTTTTACATTGGGTAGAGCCGAAAATCCTTGTCTTGCCTCAGTCAAGCCTCCAATTAAAGCGGAAACTTTTTGTTTTGCGATCGGTTTCGGATCGATTAGCTGTAGGCTCGGAGTCAAAGCAATGTCATAATTCTCGATTAAAAACTGCTTTCCATCATGTAAAACAGACATGGGAATATTTCTTAAAGAACCATCTGAGACAAAGATAATAGTCTTGATCTGGCTTTGCGCGATCGCACTAGCCGCAGGACGAATTAACCAATCATAAATGCGTTGAGCGCTGGAGAGGTAATCTTCTGAAGAGGCATCTTTCAGGCTCACTCGTAGGTCGATCACCATATCGTCGATTTGGGCTGCCGTGACTTTGCTAGCATAGTGACTAAGCGGTTGATTGGGTAAGCTGAGAATAACTTCTAAACGGTCTTCGAGAATGATCGGATAAATAACAGCAGCAGTTTTGTCTACTTGGCTAATATCAACTTGAGCAGCATTGAGACAGTCTGAACGGAAGAAATTCACTAGTTCCGCAATTTGGAGCGATTCGATCGCTTCTTGAGCTTTGACTAAGTTCTTCTGTTTCTCACCTGCTTCGCCTTGCAGTAATAAGCTCACAAGTTGCCGATAGACAGGCTCGACAGTTTCTCGAAAAGAGAACTGCACATTGGGGTTTACAAATACAAGATCACTGCGTAATTGCCGCAAACCATTGACAGCTTCTGTATAGGCAAGGATGGCATTTTTTGCATCCCCTTTGGCGTTAAGCAGTCTACCTAGCTGCCATTGCCAACGATAAGCAATATCGGTGGCGTTTATGCTTTGCGCGATCGCAAGAGCTTGTTGGGTCAGATTTTGAGCTGATTCAATTTGTTTACTTTGTTCGTAAGCATTGCCTAGAGCGCCAAGGGCATAGGAGAGAGTGCGATTATCGTTAATGGATTTAGCTTGTTGTGCGGAAATAGCTAATATTTTGGCCGCTTCAGCTAATAGATCATCAGCTACATTTTGACGGGTAACCTTGGCTAGTCGTAGTAAGCTCTCACCATAATTGATTCGCGCAAAGATTTCCTCTCGGCTATTTCCCAACTTTGCCAATTCTGGCGCAATTTGCGATCGCAGTTCTAAAGCTTCTGTCAAATTCTCAGCAGAGCCTTCAGATTCAATCAGCAAACTAAATAAGTTCAATTGGGCTTGTAAATTTGTCAGTGACTGTCCTGCGGCCTGTCCAGATTTTTTATAAAATTCTGCCGCAGCTTCTATTTTTCCTTTGAGACGAGCCAGATTACCCATTCTTAGCAGCACAATACTTTTTTGATCGCTATGAGTTTGATCTTTATTAGAAAGGCGATTGAGAATTTCCAAACTTTTATCTAAAGGTTGATGCGCCAGTTTAAGATCACCGACAGTGGTCAACATATCGCCATAGTTATGGAGTGCGATCGCCGTCAGCATCTCGTCAGATATTTTTGGCAATAATGATTGAATTGATTCTAAGGTTTTTAGCGATCGCCGATAAAAGCCTTGATTCTTGAGAGCTTGAGCTTGATTAAGAACATTGCGAATTTGAGGATCAAGATCGCCAAGTTTAGAGTGCAAAATGGCAGCTTCTTGCCAGACAATGACTGCATCTTCGGTTTTCCCTAAACCTATATTCAAATTTCCTTGGGTATCAAGAGCTTGGGCGATCGCTCTTTGACTTGCGGGATTAACTTGCAGCGATCGCGAAACTTGTATGCTTTGGGCGATCGTGCGATCGGCTTCTTGCCATTGTCCTAATTTTTGATGAGCTAAGGATAGATTGCTTAAAGTGATCGCTAAATCTAGAGAATTGTTGTGCTGTTGATAGATTTTGGTAGCCTGCTCCCAAACTTTAATTGCTTCTTGCCATTGTCCTAATTGATAAAAAGACTTGCCGCGATTAAATAAAGTGTTTGGCTGCTCAGAATTTACTTGGACTGGTTGAGAACTCTGCTGCGAAGTAATGGTAGTCGCTAAGATGGGTTGAACAAGTGCAGTCAGAAAAAACAACAGAAAAACTAAACCTAAATTTTTGATAAAAGCAATGCGAAGCTTTGTTTTTATCAAAAATTTAGTGATTTGTTTTTTCGCAAAACTTTGTAATAATCGTTTCATTGATTTATGCTCTCTACTGGTTAACGGCATTGTAATTGTCTAGCCCAAGTGGGCGCAGGTACAGCTTTAGGAACTTCGGCTACAAGTGCAACTTCACCATATGGATTAATAGTCCATCCTTGCGCCTCAACTATGCGATCAGGTAATGACTCAGTAGCTTGATGCGATTGTATTTGCTTAGCCCAAGATGGAGTCGGCACAATTTGGGAAGCTTTTGTTGCAATTGCAACTTCACCATAAGGATTAACCAACCTTGTAATCGACTCAGCAATCCGCCCTGAATCATTCGTCACACCCAAATTCTCTTGGAACTTATTGCCACTAATAACATCAGCAGGACTGACAGGAATACCACCTCGACCAGTGATAATAAAGGCGCTGTCTTGGCGATCGGCTAAACATTTCTGCGTAACCAGTTTACTGGCATCGCCCAAATCTACAGGTAAATTGGTTAGTCCTTTACTGGGATCAACCCCTGGAGTATTGATATTCACCGTTCCATTAACCCCAAATTGAGAACTAGCAGTAATATCGCTAAATGATGTGAGGACAGGTCGGAATTCTAAACCAAAGATACCATTAGTCGTGAGGTTGATATTGCCGCCGTTACCCGTAAAGGCATTAGCGAAGATGTCGCTATTTTCCTTGGGAAGAGCAACGATGAAACCAGCGGTAATATTTATATTTCCGCCGTTACCACCTGCAAGGGCTGTGCCTGCGGTGGTGCTAATCTGACTGCCATAACGTAATAATAAGATAGAGGGAATGTTAAGGGTAATATTCCCTCCATTAGCACTGGCTGTCTCGGCAGTAATAGAAGAACCGTTTAGCAATGTAAGGAAGTTAGATATGAGGGTGATATTGCCACCAATGCCAGCGCCGAGACTGCCAACAGCTATCTGTGCTCCATCCCGAAGGGTAACAGATTCAGGGTCGATAAAGATATCGCCGCCTCGACCTGTAGAGTTTGCTAAGGTATTCGCAAACAAGCCTGTTTTCGGGCCAGAGAGATTAAATTGATTCACCACCCTCACATCGATTGTGCCTGAGTCACCAGTACTAGATGTCGCAGTTTGGATCTGAGCGCCGTTAGCGATGGTAAAGTCATCTGCTTTCACGAAGATATCGCCTGCTTTGCCTCTTCCCGATGTGGATGCAGATACTAAAACTCCATCGCTGAGAGTGAGCTGTTTGGTGGTAAAAGTGATATTTCCTGCTTTTCCCGCATTATCCATTAGCCCCGTTGTTTCGACAGAGAGTTTGCCTTGTCCTGCGATCGCAATTGATTGGGGAGCAGTGACAAATAAATCACCACCATTGCCGATGCTAGAGGTGGAAGCTGAGATTTGAGAATTAGGTGCTAAGGCAATATTGAGATAGCCAAGATTGTTATAGGGATTGAGTCTTAAAGTTCCTGCGGGGGATATGCCTTGGGTTTCAGCAAATACGCCGACTGTGCCGAAAAGATTCATTTGAGAAGCATTGAGAGTAATGCTACCGCCGCCATCGGGATTGGTGGCGGTGGCGCTAGCAGTAGCAGTAATTCTTGCTCTATCGGTGAGGGTGAGGGTTGGTGTATTAATGACAATGCTCCCTGCTTTACCTGCGTTATTGGTTTGGACTGATAGAACTGGAAATGCATCGAGTACTCGCGTTAATTCAACAGATGTAGGAGCGTTGATTGTAATATTGCCGCCTGTTCCTGCGCCATTAGTTTCGGCTAATACTTTGGAATTGTCGTTAATTTTGACTATGGGTGCATTAATGGTTACGTCTCCAGCTTTGCCTTGATTATTGGTTGTTGCCGTAACCTTACTATTGTTTTGGAGGGTAATCATTGTGGGGCTAGTGATCGAGATATTGCCCGCAGGATCTTTACTTTGCGTGGCAGTGTTGATCGTAGTTTGGTCAAATGTGAGGCTACCTATTGTATTAGCGATCGCCACATCTCCCGATATGCCACTTTTCCCAACTTCAAAGGTAATTGGGCTTCCAAAGGGGAGTTCAACAATTAAATCTTGACTAGTACTAATTTGCACATTTGTAATAGCTAGATTTCCCAATCCATCAATTTTTACTGCCCCTGCTTGCCCCTTAGAAGATTGAGTAAAGATCTCAAAATTGCTGATTTGGTCTTTAGCAACTATTTTAATGTCACCACCAGCACCACTTTCTCCCAGTTTTGATATTGCGGTAGCAAGCAAGTAGCGCCTAGGATCAAACCCATTTGTGATGATGCTGCCGTTGGATGCAGACAAGGACATCTCTCCCGCATTTCCTACATTGCCATTAGTCGAATTGGTGTATGAAGATGATGCCGATCTATTGAAAGAGATATTGCCGTTAGAGGTAAAGAAAGAAATTGCTCCTCCATTTCCCGCATTGCGAGTATCTGAGCTTGAATATGCAAATGATGCCGATCTTGTGAGTAAGATATTACCGATAGAGGTAGTAAAAGAAATCTTCCCCCCGTTTCCAGCATTACCAAAAGATGATTGTGAGTATGCAAAAGAGGAAGAGTTAGTGAGTGAAATGTTACCGCTAGAGGTCGCGAATGAGATTATCCCAGCATTTCCTGCATTACCAGAGTTAGAGCTTGAATATGATGACGGGCTTGAGCTTTCTAGTGAAATATTACCATTGGTGTTAGAGAAAGAAATCGCACCACCATTTCCTGCATTGCCAGAGTCAGATTGTGAGTATGAGGCTATGAATATTGAGCCATTGATCGAGATATTACCATTGGTATTAGAGAATGATATCGCACCACCATTTCCTGCATTGCCAGAGTCAGATCTGGAATTTGAGGACAATTTAGAGTAATCTAGTAAGATATTACCGTTGATGTTAGAAAAAGAAATCGCACCGCCATTTCCAGAACTAGAAGAGGACGAGTCAGTAATCGCTCCAGCAAGAGAAATATTGCCATTAGTGTTAGAGAGAGTAATTGCTCCTCCATTCCCCACATTGCTAGAAGACGAGTTTGAGGTAGAGATTAAAGCTAATCCAGAGAGTAGGATATTACCATTAGAGTTAGTGAAAGAGATTGCACCTCCGTTTTTACCGTAAGCGATCGCACCAGATCCAGTGAGCGAGATATTCCCGTTGGAGTTAAAAAAAGAAATAGCACCTCCGTTACCTATATTTCCTAAATTTGACAGTGCGATCGCCACCGATATTGAATTATTAAGGGTAATATTGCCATTTGAGTTAAAGAAAGAAATTGCACCTCCGTTTCCCGCATTACCTGAACTTGACTGCGCGATCGCTTCCGATTGTGAATTGTCAAGGATAATATTGCCGTTCAAGGTAGAGAAAGAAATTGCGCCTCCATTTCCCGCATTACCAGCGCCAAACTCAGCAAGCGATCGAGTAAGTGTAAGCGAATTAATTAGCGAGATATTACCATTGGAGGTAGAGAAGGATACAGCCCCTCCATTCCCAGCATTGCCTGCGCCTGTCGTCGTTGTCGAATATGAAGAAGGGTTGGAGTTGTTAAGCGATATATTGCCGTTATTAGCTGATAAGGCGATCGCGCCTCCGTTCCCA
>JANNDZ010000082.1:0-2354 GCA_031378395.1 Pseudanabaena sp. OTE_75_metabat_487_sub | reverse complement strand
CTGCCCAGCGATCGCTGGGCAGATGCCTATATCAAGGCTGCACTTGAACAAGAGTTTCCCGAATATGGGGTATTAACTGAAGAATCAACACAAGTGTTGCCCGATCGCGAATGGGCTTGGGTAGTCGATCCTCTTGACGGTACAACCAATTTTGCAAGGGGAATTCCAATTTGGGGCATATCTTTGGGGCTATTGCATCACGGTACACCAGTTTTTGGTTACGTAGCGATGCCACCGTTACGCCAAAATATTTACGGCTGGTCAGATGAGCATGGTTCGGCGGCATTTTTTAATGACCACCCGATTAATTTGCCTGAAGTTTCGCCCGATCCTGATGCGCTCGGCAATTACTTCTTTAGCGCCTGTTCTCGCAGTCTCGAAAAAATGGGTCGCTCGAAGTTCCCATTTAAGCTGCGGATGTTGGGTGTGGCTAGCTATAACATTTTGACGGTTGCGATCGGCTCCACCATTGGCGCAGTCGAAGCTACTCCCAAGATTTGGGATATTGCAGCTGTTTGGGTTATCCTGAAAGCGATCGGTGCTATCTGGGTTCCCTTAGAAGCATCCCAAAATATCTTTCCATTAGAGATGGGCAAAGATTACAGTCAGAAAAATTTTCCAACTCTTGTGGTTAGTCATGCTGAGCTTTTACCTATGGCACAAGAAATAACAAAACCATTTACCCTTTAGTGGCAATGCGATCGTCAAATACAAAACATTCACCTTGCCAAAGACTTTCTTCGGGAGGGACTTCTGCTAAATATTTGAGAATGCCACCTTTGAGATGGTAAACCTCATCAAAACCTTGAGCTAACATATAAGCACTTGCCTTCTCGCAACGGATGCCGCCTGTGCAAAACATGGCAATTTTTTGTTGCTTATTATTACTGAGATTATCTTCTACATATTTAGGAAACTCATAAAAGAAATCTAAATTAGGATCGATCGCACCCGCAAAAGATCCAAATTCGAATACATAAAAATTGCGCGAATCAAAAACTAATACATCAGGATCGCTAATTAATTGATTCCAATCTTGAGGCTCTACATAGGTTCCCACTTCTTTACTAAGATCGATATCGGAAATCCCGAACTTCACCAGTTCCTTTTTGAGCCGCACTCTCAGCTTGTTGTAAGGCATGACATCAGAAGTAGTTTCCTTATGTTCCAAATTTCGCAAGCGTAGATCAGATCGTAAGTAACTTAAGAGAGCATCAATACCTTCGCGACTGCCTGCGATCGTTGAATTAATACCTTCCTGTGCTAACAAAATTACACCTTTGAGTTCGTGACTATTACAAAAATCCGTAATTGTAGGACGCATGGATTTGTAATCAGTTAGATCAGCAAAGTGATAGAACGTAGCAACAACAAAAGGCTCAGATTTTTCTAAGTACTTTACAAGAGACTTTTCCATTACAAAATTAGTTAACTTTTCTCCACGACAATTTACTTGTTGCTCCTTAACCACAGTAAATCCGCGACTTTTAAAGAAGGCTCTCGCAGTAATACTTACTTCCACAAATAAATGTTCTATTTTCAATTCTAAAGCCTTAGACTCGATCGCACGATATAGTCTTGTGCCAACTCCACAGCGCTGATAGTCTCTATGGCAATAGAAACAATCAATATGACCGTTAGGTTCTAGTTGAGCAAAACCAATAATTTTATCTCCTTCTTCAGCAACATAGGTAAATTTTTTAATACAGTGTTCTGTCCAGTCGGTGAAATATATATCATCAGGAGCCCAAGCTTGAACCTGAGTAGGCGAGTAGTCGCGAATATTCACTTCACGAATGGTGTTATGAAATAACTGCGCGATCTGCTCGCTGTCTTGTTTTTGGAATAGTCGAATTAGCATGATTTAACCTCAAATATCAAGATGGGCGGCGCATAGTGCCACCCAGTCTTATACAATAACGCGATCACAGGCTGTTTATTTACCAATACAAAATCTACTAAAAATTTGATCTAAGACTGATTCGGTGACCTCTTCGCCAGTGATCTCACCGATCGCACTAATCGCATCTCGTAAATCAATTGTCCAGAAATCAAGTGGCAACTGATCAGCGATCGCAATTTGGACATTAGCTAATGATTGCACAACACGCAATAAACAAGCTTTCTGACGTTGATTGATGGCAACTTCAAGATTTGCTGCTGCGATCGCATCTTGGTGGATACATTGCAAAATTGCTGCTTCTAGATCTTCAATACCCTGTTGCTGAGAAGCCGCAGTTTTGACTATGGGAATGCCCTCACCCCCCAGCCCCCTCTCCCGCAGGAGAGGGGGAGTAAGAATTTGCTCTTGCTCCCCTCTCCCCATAGAAGAGTGGGTGAAGAATTCTTGCTCC
>JANNDZ010000944.1:0-8489 GCA_031378395.1 Pseudanabaena sp. OTE_75_metabat_487_sub | reverse complement strand
GAAGCGGCTGAGCAACCGCGTTTCGTCTTCTGCCGATAAGGCCCCGCCGGTCCAAGCGCGACGTGCGGCAGCATGTATTGGGGAACTAACTAAACTTGAAAGTCTAGATTTATAAACAGATCGAAGAAAATTACCTTGGATCTTAGCCGCGTGATAACCAATGTTTACCATTCATTCCTCTTCAAAGTTTGTTGTTTTACAGTGCTTTGCGCTCCAATCTAAACCAATAAAATTTTTAGAAGTGTTATGAAGTAACTCTTTCAAAATTTTATTGTGGGTTTTTGATCGTAAATTGCTGTAATGATGATTACAAAGCAATTATAAAGCTGAAATATAGCGATCGCGAATAAAATAAAAAGAAAGTAAATGAATCATTAAGTGCCTCATTTACTTTCTTTTTTTGCTAGCTCGTTTTTGAGATGAAGGATAGAGCCAAAAGGCTAGTATTTTAGTTATATATGGCATAACTGGATAGGACAGTAAAGCAGATATAAAAGTAACCGAAATTAGTAAGCTTAATAACGCAGGTAGTCCTTGCAATAATGGAGCTACAAGCAAGTTAGAGAGCAAAATTAGAGGATAAACTGTAATCACACCGATAATTACTTGCTTGTAGTAAGGTGGCTCTGTTGGATTCCCTGATTTACTCTTAGGTAAAGTAAACCATAGTTCTAATCCGTTAGGCTGCTGTTGTTGCGATCGCGTGGAGATAAACTCTTTAGATCTCTGCATCCATTGTTGATAAACAGGTGAACTAAGCCAATTTTTGCAATGAGCATAGTTGTCAAATTTGACGATAACTACATATTCAGGATATTGATGATCGCGAGGACGAATGATTTCAACCCCCATAAACCCCTCAAACTGTTGAGCTGATTGATTAATTCCTTTTGTCCAAGTTTCATATTCTTCTATGAGATGTGGCTCAACAACTTCTGAGATAACTAAGGTAATCGGAGCGCTTTGCTGTCCAAGTTTCTGCATAGAGTCGATAGTCTGACTAGAGTTGAGCTTAGTAAATTATATCTTGATCACTATGAAGAAAGCAAAATATAAAGCATCTTACTTTCAATAGGAATATCTTTTAACTCCGACTAGAAGCCATATTCTCAAACTTAGTTAAGCGCGGTTCAAATAGTAATTTAACTGTACCAACTGGTCCATTACGATGCTTAGCAATAATAATCTCGGCAACTCCGCGATCGGGTGTTTCTGGATTGTAATATTCATCACGATATAAATTAATCACTAAATCCGCATCTTGCTCAATACTGCCAGATTCTCTCAAGTCAGAAAGCATCGGACGCTTATTGGTTCTCGCTTCTACGCCTCGACTCAATTGCGATAGAGCAATTACAGGTACATTCAATTCACGGGCTAGAGCTTTAAGCGATCGCGTAATTCTCGAAATTTCCTGCACGCGATTATCGGAACCAGAACCTTCCATTAATTGCAAGTAATCAATCAAAATCAGCCCCAGCACTCCACCCTTCTCTGATTGCAATCGACGAGCTTTAGAGCGCAATTCCGTAATTGGTGGATTAGGGGTGTCATCGATAAACAGTGGCAACTCCGATAGTCCACTGATTGCCATCGCCACGGTTCCCCATTCATTTTCACTGATTTGCCCAGTGCGGAGACGGTTACTATCGATGCCCATATCACTAGAACGAACTTTAGACTGACTAGCAAGTAGACGATAAACTAACTGCTCCTTCGACATTTCTAAACTAAAGATCGCCACAGGTAAGCGATGGATTTCAGCCATCTTTCTCGCTATTTCTAAACCGAAAGCAGTTTTACCCATTGACGGACGACCTGCGAGAACAATCAGATCCGATCGCTGCAAGCCGTTAGTCATCGCATCAAAATCATAAAAACCTGTAATTAAACCTGTAGCCGTGGAATTACCAGTACCAAGAGAATTAAAACGATTTTCTAATTCGTAAAAAGTTTTCGTGAGGATATCAGCAGCAGGAGTAAGTCCTTGTTGGGCGCGAGATTGAGTTACTGCAAAAATCTTTTGTTCCGATTGGTCAAGCAGTTGCGGCAATTCGATTTCATTGCTGTAACTAATTTCGACAACACCTCTAGCAGCTTCAGCAAGTTTGCGCCTTGCATATTTGTCAGCAACCAGTTGAGCATAAAAATCAATATTAACGGCGCTGACGGTACGATCGCAAAGTTGAGCGATTTTAGTTTGACCACCAATTTTTTCGAGCATATCGCGATCGCTGAGCCATGTAGTCAAGCTCATCATATCCGTGGGATTGGACTGGTTATGTAACATCAGACAAGCGCGAAAAATCTCCTGATGCGCCGCAACATAAAACATTTCAGGACGCAAGGTATCTAATACTCGTGAAACTGCCTCTGGATCGATCAAGATGCCACCTAAGACAGCCTCCTCTGCCTCAATATTTTGTGGCGGTAGGCGATCGCTGATAGATTCAAAGTCTTTGCTCATATAGAGAAATTGCCATTATGGTTCAATGAAGTTAAGTGAGAGCGCTTCGTGCCCCCACTTAACTTATCGGTTTTAATAGCTTAAATTAAAGTAAGTGACATACTGCCTAAATCACTGGATTAACTTGCGGATATTTTTTATTTGGTATTGATATGGGATTTGAGGAAATATTTGTTTTTGTGGTAGCGGGGTGTGTAGCGATCTACCATCAACGATCGCAGCAACGCGCCAGCAATCAGATCCAAATATTTGTTTTGTGGATTCTTGCGGTTGTCTTACCAAGTTTAGCGATCGCATGGACAACACTTAATCTCATAGCCTTACCATTAAATTTTGTTGGCATTGTATATTTTCTTTGTGTATGGATATACGGCAATTTCTCCAGCTCTCTCTACTCAAATTCAGAAGCCATCAACCTTGATCCCACCGAAGAAAAAAAACTCCAAGATTGCTTCTCCTCAAATGTCTATTATCTAACAGGTTTAGAATATCGCCCTCAAGAAATCTACTGTCGCGGCAATCTGCGATCGCAAAATCCTAAATACGCATACGAAACTATTAACCAAAATATTCAAAACGCATTTGGCAATCGTTTTGTCTGTTATTTACAAGAAAGTCCATTAGAAAATTTAGGTACAAGCTTTGGTAGCGATCAAAATAGTCAGGGAAACACAACAAACTACTGCTTTTATTTAACACCAAATAATTTATCTAACTCTCAACTGGCTTTAAGCGATCGCCAAGGTTGGATAGCAAGCACTATTAGTATCGTATTTACTGCCTTCACCGTATTAGTTGTAGGCTCAAATCAACGAATTGAATCTTTAAGTTTAAGCAACTTACAGCAAGGAATTCCTTACTTCTTAGGTATAGCTAGCATTTTTATCGTAAGAGCGATCGCGCAATACTACATCGCCAAACACTATAGACTGCGACTTCTTTCTCCACTTTTACTGCCAGCTCTAGGTGGGTTTGGCTTATTAGGCAGTTTAAACACTAATTTCTTTACAGGACAAAACCCCACAAATCAGCGCCGCATCCTCTTTGATCTAGCCGTGATTCCAGCCATTGTCGGTTTGGGAATCTCCATCGTTTTATTGTTTTTGGGCAACTGGATACTAGTTCCCGCAACTATGCCGATCACAGATTCTGCGATCGCGCCATCCTTGTTAATCACAAACCTAGATACCTTTGACATCAAAAACTCGATTTTTGCAACATTACTGCAAACAGGTTTTTCCTATGGAAAAGCAGCAATTACTTCAGACGCAATCGCCACCTTTTCTCCGCTCACCCTAGCTGGCTGGGCTGGATTAGCTCTTAGTGCTTTACAACTAATGCCCTTTGATTTATTAGATGGAGGCAATCTTATAATCGCGATGTTTGGACATAGGCAAGCTATCCAAATTGCGCGGATAGCAAGACTAGTATTGTTGGCGATCGCTTTACTTTCACAACCCTGGCTACGGATTTACTGCCTCTTATTATTTTTATTACCCACCCCGCGCCCCCTTATTTTGAACGAACGCATGGAAATTGGTAAAACTCGCGATCTCATCGGCATGCTGTTAGTTGCGATCGCGGTACTAATTATCCTGCCTATACCAAAAGCCATTTTGTTATAAACCAAGAGAGAGTTGGTAGCACAAAGCCCCGCAACTCTAACTCCAAGTTAATAGAGTGTGACAACACTTCTGTAAATTAAAAACCAAACCCTGTAAGGGTTTTAAAAACACAAAATGGCTACGCCATTTTGTGTTTTGGTATTATTTTAAATTTTCAAGACTTTAATGTGATTTTGGCATTATCATTAACCTTGGCATTAGGTAGCCACGATTTGTTGCTACTGGTAACATCAGTTAAGTCAACAGTAGATACATGTTCATCCTGAAGCGCCAAGACGTTGAGATCGTCAACGTCCAAAACCCACAAAACAAAGATCAACAAATACCGATTTTGCAATATCAGGGGCAAACATTTCGGTTACTCAACATGTTTGGCGATAATCGAGATGAGGCTTTAGCGCTTTGGCGTGACTTAACTGATAACAAAGGCAAAGCTTGCGTATTATTAGAAGAGCCTCAGCGTTTTAGCGTGTGGGGTCGAGTCAAACTAGACCAACTCCATACAGCATCTACTCAGAGTTCTTCCGTAGGTACACATCTTGTTCAGGGCTGTTTACTGATATTACAAGCTGTGTATATTGATGTTGAAGATCTACTTGGTGTTAGGCAAGCAGGTTCATTTAAGCAAGATTTACTTAAGTTCATGCAACAAGGAAAATTTGCTCAAAGCGAAACAATTTCGGCGCTAGAAGCAGTTTTGTCAATTAATCCACTTAACAGTGTGCAAATTCCCAACTGGGATGAAAGCAAATTGCAGCTTCTTTTAGGTGAAATACATCGACTAGCAACTTCCTATTTTGGAAATAATAGTTTTGTCGAGAGTGCGATCGCAGCCTTAAATGAATTACCTGAATCAGCATCCGTAACTGCTTGGCTGGCAAAAACTCCTAAAGGTAAGCTCTGGAAGTAATCTAACTGGCTTCTTTCTATGTTTTCTTCTAAAGTTATGACTTGTAGCACAATACTTGTTATTTTCTTTTCTTAAATACTTTGATTTCTTATGGTTGTAGCTAAGGTGCAAGATTCATGAGTAGAGCTAAATCTCCCTCGCCGTCAGGGATTTCCACGCAATCTATTGTTTGGGCAGCGATTGGATGGGCAGCCCTAGCTCTAATGTTCTACCTATTTTTTAATGTCCCAACCGATGGACCACATACCATCAAACCCGAAGAATGCGCTAAGGCAATAAAAGACCTATTCGTAAGACCCAATTGGTATCGATACGGAACGTACATTTTTCAAACTGTAGCGATTTCTTGCTCAGGGATACTCTGTCTACGTAACTGGCGTAGTTCTAAGATCATTAGCGGTCGGAATGTTTGGTTAGGGCTGGGAATAGGGATCCTGTCTTGGGGTATTGGAAATTTAATTTTTGGTTATCTCGATTTTCAATATCAAAGTGGATTAATTGCAGGCGGAGCAAAAGGTGCTAAGAATTTAGTTCAAACATTTCCCTCAGTCGCCGATATTTTCTTCACAGCTACATACGTGTTTTTGTCATGGGGGATGGCGATGTCCGTGATTGGACGAAGGTTAAATCTGTATCCTAAGCAATGGGCAATCGTCGGTGCTGTTGGATTTGTTGGAGTCGTTGTCGCGGCCTATGTCACCTTCGCAGTAGGAGGAGAGTTTTCTCTAGATACAGGGAAAATACTGAATATTGTTTATGCTCTTGGCGATATTTGGTTACTAATTGTCGCAACAATTCTTTTACTCGCTTTTTGGGGTGGTAAAGCTGCTCAATCTTGGCGATTGCTTGGTAGTGCTGGTATCGCTATGTTCTTTGGTGACTTATGGTTTAACTACAGCATTAATACTGGTATCAGTAAAGTTTGTGAGGGTAAACAATATCAAAGTGGTGAACCAGCTGAGTTCTTCTGGATTCTTGCATTTATCCTTTGGGGGATGGCAGCCGCTTTAGAGTTTGATTTATCTTCGCGACCAACAACTCGTAGTCGTCGAAATTAACAAGAAAGGGGCGCTAAGCGCCCCTTTCTTGTTAATATGCACCATTTCCGTTGGGAAAAATCACAACCAAAATAGTTTTAAATATCAGATGCAGATCAAGCAAAAAACTCATGCGCTTAACATAGCTCGCGTCGATCTGTACCCGCTTGGCGTAAGGAATATCGTTTCGTCCCGAGACTTGCCATAGTCCTGCAATACCAGGTCGAACACTGAGTACGCGATCGATCGCAGTACCATATTTACTTAGTTCATCTTGAACTAATGGTCTTGGACCAACCACACTCATATCGCCCATAAGTACATTCCAAAACTGGGGCAACTCATCCAAACTGGTTGTCCTCAAGAACTTACCAATTTTAGTAATCCGAGGATCATGTTTAAGCTTAAAAGATGATTCATATTCAGCTCGGCTAATCGGGCAGGCATTTAAATAATCTTCTAGTGCTTGATCTGCCCCATTAATCATCGTTCTAAACTTAATGCAATTAAATTTAGAACCATTTAAACCAACTCTGGGATGAATATATAAAACCGAGCCAGGAGAACTAATGAAAACCAACAACGTAATTGCTAAATAAACTGGCGAAAACACAGTTAAAACAATTGATGCAAACGCGATATCAAAGACTCTTTTCCCCCAAGTTGCATAATGATCTGTAACCGATTTCTTTGGACGGAGGCTAACTTGACTATTTGCTTTGCTTCTAGTAATCATCAAATCTCTACACCACACCACATAGTTGAACTAATCATACAATGCCTGTCTACTTTTATTGGGGCGATGACGACTATCAAATTTCTCAAGCAGTAAAAAAACTGATAGACACTCATGTCGATCCAATGTGGCTTGACTTTAATTATGTCAAAATCAATGCTACAGGGGATCTTGAGATGATGGATGGGCTAAACCAAGCCGTAACCTCACCCTTTGGGATGGGTAGTCGCATAACTTGGTTAGCTGATACTGCGATCGCCCAACGTTGTTCTGAATCGCTACTATCAGAGCTAGAAAGAACTTTCAACCATTTGCCTATATCCTCCTACATCTTGTTTACATCATCAAATAAGCCTGACGGGAGAGCCAAATCTACCAAGTTGTTGCAGAAGTATTCCCAGATTTTAGAGTTTTCGCTAATACCTCCTTGGAAAACTGATGCGATCGTCCAATTAGTGAAACAGGCTGCCGCAGAAATTGACTTAAAAATAGCATCAGATGGCATAGATCTCCTAGTTGATGCGATTGGCAATGATACGCGCCGACTGACAATGGAATTGCAAAAGTTACAACTGTCACATTATGGGAAAACGAATCCACTTACTGCTAAAGAAATTGCACCACTTGTACAAGTCTCGGCTCACAATAGTTTGCAATTAGCAAGTGCAATTCGCACCGCAAATACTAGTCAAGCTCTCTCTTTGATTGCGGAATTACTGCGAAATAACGAAGTCGGTTTACGAATTTGTGCAACTTTGGTGGGGCAGTTTCGCACATGGCTGTGGATTAAGCTGATGCAAGAATCGGGAGAGCGAGATGATAAGGCGATCGCTGATGCTGCGGAAATTGGCAATCCTAAGCGTGTATATTTTCTGAAGCAAGAAGTACAGGGGCTAAACAGTCAAAAGTTAATGAGATCGCTAAGTATTTTGTTGCGATTAGAAGCCGATCTCAAGCATGGTAAAGACGAGACGGCAACATTGCAAACTGCAATTATTGAGCTATGCCAAGCCATGACCAAATAAGAAAAGTAGCACTTACGGCTTTGCCGTAAGTGCTACTTTTCTTATTTGTGAGATTTGAAAACATGATCGCTGCTAACATGACACATAGATCCTTTAGTCAGAAATATGTCCGTACATTCCGCAACAGTTACTGTTGCACTAAATAGCGATAACCAACCTAATCGTAGTTATGACATTGCGATCGCATCGCATAGCCTCAAAAACTTAGGGGATAAATTAGTAGAAGTTGGTTTAGGCAAAAAAAGTAAAAAAATTCTTATTGTCTCGAATCCTGTAATTTATAAGCACTATGGCGAGATTACCCAGACATCCTTAAGCAATGCAGGATTCGATGTTGCTCATTTAATTCTCCCCGCAGGTGAACGCTTTAAAACCGCGAACTCACTCCAAAAGATTTATGATGCAGCTCTTGCAAATCGTTTAGAACGCTCATCGATGATTGTTGCCCTTGGCGGTGGTGTGATTGGTGATATGTCGGGCTATGCAGCCGCGACTTGGTTGCGTGGTATTGATCTCGTCCAAGTACCGACGACACTTTTAGCGATGGTGGACTCGGCTATCGGTGGCAAGACGGGGATCAACCATCCACTGGGCAAAAACTTAATCGGTGCTTTTTATCAACCCCGACTAGTTTGGGTCGATCCTGAAGTCTTAAAAACTTTGCCAGCCCGTGAGTTTCGCTCAGCAAT
>JANNDZ010000911.1:0-3943 GCA_031378395.1 Pseudanabaena sp. OTE_75_metabat_487_sub | reverse complement strand
TTTGCTGCTCCTTCGGAGCAGCAAACCACAAAATTGCTCAGATCATCAAAATTGCGATCGCAACACTCATAATTTCGCTTATGATAGAAAGGTTGTCAAAAATTTTCTAACTAGAAAATAATCACATTTAATATAGGGATCACGTCATGGCAGTACCCAAGAAGAAAACTTCTAAATCTAAGAGAGATAGCCGCAAAGCAGTATGGAAGAGGAAAGCCGCAGTTAATGCTCAAAAAGCTATTTCTTTAGGTAAGTCCATCCTCTCAGGCAAAAATGATGGTTTTGTCTATCCAATGGCTGAAGAGGCTGAAACAGAAGAGTAATCAAAAAAAGCGAGCTAAGCTCGCTTTTTTTGATTTAACTCCATTGCGTAGCTAGTCGCCATACTTGATAGCCAATTCCGAGTCCAATTAAACAAGGGCTTGTCAATATGCTGATCGCGATCCAAAATTTGCGTTGTTTAATTAAAGCGTCCCCAACAAAAGCGATCGCGGTTAAACCCACCCAAGCAATGATCGCAAACATCATGAGAGTAAACTTCAACCGTACTAAGAAAAATAAACCGCCAATAACTAAAAGACCACTGATCAAATAGCTCCATTTCATCAGAGCATAGTCAGCAAACGCGGAAATAATTGGGAATAATCCGATGATCACGAAGCCTGCGATCGCTAAATCTCGTCGGGATGGGATGGTTAACAATACTGAAAGGAAATATCCCATACAGCCATAGCTGATCAAAATGATTGCTAGCCACAACCAAAGAAAATGGATTTTTTTGAAGGGTAATTTGGGTTTCGACAACTTAAATTTGGGCAATTTAAGTCTGGGCAAACTAAGCCTAGGCAAACTAGATCTAGTTTGCCCAGGCTTAGGTGAGATTAGGGTTCTTAATGTATTAGGTTTTGACGGATCAAATTGAGACGATTCAGAGGCGCTTTTTGATTGATCCGCTAGAGTTTGTCGATTATCAGAATCATCAGTATCTGACATAATTTCATCCAAAAGATAAGGACTTGTAAAGCACGCCTCATCTCTTAAAAACCATTTAAGAATTGCCTAGATCCACCCGCCCCTTGGAGCAGAAGTTAATCCTAAAATGATTTCTTAGAGAGTGTTTTCCGAAGCAACAATCATTGAGCCAACCCCACTATTAGTGAAAATTTCCAATAGCAGTGAATGGGGCACACGACCATCAACAATATGTGCTGCTTTTACACCTTGAGCTAGCGATCGCACACAGCACTGAACCTTGGGAATCATGCCACCACTGACGACATTGCTATTCATCAAGTCTCTCGCCTTGCTGATCGTCAAACTACGGTAGAGAGTACTGGGATCTTTGTAATCATGCAAAATACCTGCAATGTCGGTAAGCAAGATTAATTTTTCGGCTCCCAATGCGGCAGCGAGTTCACCTGCAACAGTATCAGCATTGATGTTGTATGACTGACCTGTCTCATCGGTTGCTACGCTGGATACAACGGGGATATGTCCTGCTTCGAGTAGTGTGGAAAGTAGACCGATATTAATACCACTAACTTCGCCGACAAAGCCGATCGCATCATTACCCTGAGGGCGAGCACGAATCAGGTTGCCATCTTTACCACATAACCCCACACCAGACCCACCAGCAAGGTTGATCATTTCAACAATTTGCTTGTTGACGCGCCCCACCAAGACCATTTCTACTACTTCCATTGTCTCAGCATCGGTGACACGCAAACCATCGATAAACTGCGGTTTGATGTTGAGCTTTGTTAGCCAAGTATTGATTTCTGGTCCACCGCCATGAACTAAAACGGGGCGCAGTCCCATAAATGACATCGTCACGACATCTCGGATCACGTCCTGACGCAGGTTTTCTTCTTTCATCGCCGCCCCCCCATACTTGACGACAATGGTGCGCCCCGAAAATTCCTGCATATAAGGCAGAGCTTCACTCAGAACCTGAACGCGATCGCTGTCTGTTAGCATGTAACGCCTCAACTAATCTTAAAAAATACTTTGATTAACCTTACAGCCTCAATTACCCCAATAGATGAGCTAATTAGGTCTTTTATTAATATTTGATGACTTTTGCGAAACCACATACATTATTGAGATGGCGCAAAGCACCACCTCAATAATGCTAAACACCTGCGATCGCCATTTCAAAAGCTTGACAAACTGAAGGAATCGAAAATTTAGCTTGGGCTTGGATATAGGCTGTCTCGACTATTCTCTGAGTAGCTGCGAGATCGCTAAAAATTTCTTGCATGGCATCAGCGAGTAATTGCGGATCATTTGGTGGAATCAGTAAACCTGTAATCCCATTTTCAATAATTTCGCAAGTGCCGCCGCCGATGGTAGCGATCGCAGGACGTTTTGATAATTGCGCCTCCACGATTACCCTACCAAAGGGTTCAGGAGCTGTCGAACAATGGGCGATCGCATCACAAGCTTTCATTAATGCAGGAATATCTTGACGGAATCCTAGCAAATGAACGCGCCCTTGTAAACTTTCTCGCGCTGCAATTTTTTCTAATTTATCCGTATACTCAAATTCGCCAAAGAGAGCATCACCAACTAACAACACATGCACATCAGGGAGTTTACTCGCGGCTTCTAGCAAAATATGTTGTCCTTTCCAATAAGACAAACGGCTAAACATGCCAATCAAATTGAGATCGTGGGGAATCCCTAATTCCTCACGTAAGGTCTTTTGATTGTCACTAATTTGGTCAAATTTTTCAACATTAAAGCCGTTGTAAACCGTGCGTAATAATTGTCGTTTCCCACCTGCGGCGAGAAAAGCTTCACCAGTAGCTTGGGAATTAACAATTACTCGCGTCGCAAACCAATTTGCCAAAGTTACCGCAATGCGTCGATTAGTGGGGCTAAAAATATCCGAGGTTAAAATATCGTGCAAATGCCAAACCACAGGCACACTACCAAATAATCTTGCGATCGCCGATACCACAAACCCTTTTTGGTTATTGGCATGAATCAAGTCAAAATCTTTACTTTTTTGGGCTATTTGCTTACCCAATCGCCATAGATCACCAATAGATTTGAGCGATGCTAATCCGCTTGATACTTTCACATCCGCAAGCGATCGCGATGCTTGTAAAATCTCAACCTTCACGCCTAACTCTTCCAACCGAGTTTTTAAAACACCGTCAGTTAGCAGTACTACCTGACTACTATCGCGATAAGCATGGGCAAAGTCTAATAGGCATAGCTCCCCACCACCTAGGACTGCGGTATAGCTAACAAACAAAATTCTTTTTTTATCCATGTCTGGCGGTGTAGTCAACTTTGGGGAATAGGTACTTTACATATCATAAATTTTGCAGCCATCCGAGTAAAATGACTATTAAGTATTTGCTAAGTAATAGCAGTCATAGCATATGAGCATCACTTTATCTAAATCAATTCATATTGAGCTAGAGCAAAAGTTACTATTGCCAAGGATCTATAGTTGGCAAGAATTTGAGGTTCTAGAAAATCTGTTAGCAACAGGTGGCTTTCGCGTTACTTATCTTGATGGTTGGATTGAACTGATGACTGTTGGTGAACCCCATGAATTGATTAAGAAATCTCTAGCGATTTTGTTGGAAACTTATTTCATTATCCAAGGAATTGAATTTATACCTGTAGGTAGTGCAACTCGTCGAGGTGAAGAAAAGGGGACATCCTTTGAGCCTGATGAGTCTTATTATTTGGGTGAAAAGAAAGCTAATCCTGATCTAGCGATCGAGGTGATCTTGACTAGCGGCAGTTTGGAGAAACTAGAGAAATATCGTCGCTTTGAGATTCCTGAAGTCTGGCTCTGGGAAAATAGTCAACTTCAAGTGTATGTTTTCATCTCTTCGGAATATCATCTTGCCCCCCGTAGTCAACTTTTACCAGACCTCGATCTCGATTTACTAGTGCGTTGTGTGCAGATGACATCACGATT
>JANNDZ010000828.1:0-15300 GCA_031378395.1 Pseudanabaena sp. OTE_75_metabat_487_sub | reverse complement strand
CACCGCCACTTGTCAAAATACCAATCCGCTTCGGCTTTGTCATAAATCTTGTAATAGTTTTGACTTATTATCACGACAAGAGATGTTTGGATATTTTAAATATTTGTGAACTACATTCAAAAATCTCCATAAATTTGACGGTCAAGGTTCGCTGCGGCTAATATTTAACGTAAATTATAAAAACACCCAAGCGCTCAAAGGCGATCGGTATGGGACAAAGGTTTTTAAAGTAAAAATTGATGTTTGGAATGTTTTCGATAGTAGACTTAGGAATAGATAGCTGATCGGTCGGCAAGTATAAGAAACAAAATATGAATGCTTTAGAATTTTTTCAAAAAAGTGCAGGCAAATGGAAATCGCAGCGAACAACCCATCATCTAGCTTTTCGCAGAGCCGAAAAAGGTGGCTCGGAAATTTTTGTTAATCCACTCAATGCTGCTGATCCAAAGGTAGTCGAAATCTGTCAAATGCATGAAGTAGAACCTACCACTGCGATCGGTGGAGCCTATGTCAAGTGGGATGGAACGATGGCATGGGATAAAGAAGATGATGAGAATCATTCTGGCGAAACTGTATTTGCACTTGTGCCAGATGATGAGACAGGTCGTAAAGGTAAGCTTCTACGCGAACGTGGCTATGCAGAAATTATGCCCGTGATTGGTCGCTATGAAATCGATGACGAAGAAGCGCTGGTATTAATCACTGATTATCCATCGATGAGTTCCTATGAGCGATTTTGGTTTCCTGCACCCAATGTGCGGATGCGGGCAAGCTCAGTCAAGCAATTTGGTGGATTTACTCAGGCGACTTTCTGCACTGAAGAACTGATTGAAGAATCTAATAGTACTGAGATTCCGAAAGAGATTAATCCTGTGGCTCAACCTGCGACCGCCTCAATTTTTGGTTGGTAAGCATAAAAAAAGGAGCGCTTCGCGCTCCTTTTTTTATCGGAATGGTGGTGAGTACATTAATCCGCCATTTTTCCAGAGCTCATTTTGTCCGCGTGGCAATTTGAATGGACTATCTTTGCCAAGGTTGCGATCATAGATTTCGGCATAATTCCCAACATGCTTAACCACTCTCGCTGTGAAGTCATTGGCGATGCCCATATCTTTACCTAAGCTACCATCAACTCCGAGAAATCTGCGAATTTCTGCATTTTTACTTTGTAATTGAGTCGTGAGATTCGTCGAAGAAATATCTAAATCCTCTGCCTCGATCGCAGAAAAAATAATCCACTTGACAATATCTGACCACTTCGAGTCTCCATCACCAACCGCAGGCGCTAGCGGCTCTTTGGAAATTACAAAATCTAAAACTACATGATTTTCAGGATCAGCGAGTCGAGTACGGCGGACTACCAGAGCCGAGCGATCGGCGGTAATCGCCGCACAACGACCCGATTGGTAAGCTGCAAAAGTAGCATTCACATCTTCATAAACAACAGGTTTATAAGCAAGGTTCCGCTTACGCATTTGATCGGCGAGATTTTGCTCCGTCGTTGTCCCAGTTTGGGCGCAAATATCGGCATCCTTAAGATCTGCGATCGCCTTAATATTGCTATCCTTTCTCACCATTACGCCCTGACCGTCATAAAAAACTACGGGCATAAAGGCAAGACGAGAGGCTGTATCTCGGCTTAATGTCCATGTGGTGTTACGGCTTAGCACATCGATTTCGCCAGACTGCAAAGCCGTAAAACGTTCCTTGGCGTTAAGATTGCGAAACTGCACAGCTTCAGGGTTGTCAAATATTGCCGCCGCGATCGCCCGACAAATATCAACATCTAATCCCGAATATTTGCCCTCTTTGTTTACAAAGCTAAACCCTGGTAGTTCGCCACTGACACCGCAAACTAGTTTGCCGCGACTAAGTACATTTTTGAGACGATTGATGCTGCCAACAGTCGCTTGATTTGGCTCTGGAATTGGCTCACAAGCAGCTAAGGCAAAAAGACATAAACCTGCTAATAACAAAGCGATCGCCTTTTGCCAGAATGCGCTATGAATTAGTCTATTCAGAAACTTTTTCCAAACTTGCCAGAGACTTTGATTAGGCGATCGCTTTTGATAATGCATGAATGTTTTCTTAGATGCTTTTTTGAATGCATTATTATAGCGGCTTGTCCAAAAATCCAAATAAAAAAACTGACAATATTGCGATCGCGTGATTGTTGAAATTGTTAGCGATCGAGCGGACTAATTACGCCTTTACCGCCGCGATTGAGAACATGAGTATAAATCATGGTTGTCTTGACATCTTTATGTCCCAATAACTCTTGAACAGTACGGATATCATAGCCATTTTGTAATAGATGTGTGGCGAAACTATGACGAAAGGTATGACAGCCAACTCTTTTTTCGATCTTGGCTGACCTTACAGCTTGTTTTAATGCCTTTTGGATACCAGTTTCATGAATATGATAGCGACACATCAATTCACTACGGGGATCTTTAGCGATCTTGCTAGAGGGAAATACATATTGCCAAATCCATTCTTTTGCTGCATTGGGATATTTTTTGCCCAAAGCAAAGGGTAAATGTGCTTCACCATAACCTCGAGTCAAATCTTGTTGATGAAGACGTTTAACAATCTGTAAATGTTCTTGAATTTGCTCCACCACATTGCGAGGCAACATCGTGACGCGGCTTTCCATGCCCTTGCTATCACGAACAATTATTTGCTGTTGAGCAAAGTCCAGATCTTTCACTCGCAGTTGTAAAGCTTCATTTAATCGTAATCCCGAACCATACAGTAACTTGGCAATAATCTGATAAATACCTGTAAGATTATTTAAGATTTCTAAAGTTTCTGTAACAGTCAAAACCGTAGGTAAGTTACGGGGACGCTTTGCCCTAACTGCGTCAAGGTTAAGCCCTAGCTCTAGCTCCAATACTTCTCGATACAAGAACAAAATCGCACTCAAAGCCTGATTTTGCGTTGATGCCGCCACATTTTCATTGACTGCCAAATGGGTCAAAAAGTCATTGACTTCATCGCTGCCCATCACGCTAGGATGGCGATTGTTATGAAACAAAATAAACCGTCTGATCCACTGCACATAGGTTTCTTCGGTGCGGTAAGAGTAGTGCTTAACCCTTATGCAATCTCTCACTCTATCTAACAATTTCCGAAGTGGTGGCTCAGTTTGCATAATGAAATTATGAAGCAACTAGCCTAAATAATACCTGATATCGTCTGGCTAACACACCATTTAGGTGATTAGCCAGAATTTTTCCGTATAACATCCCATATAGGATGATTAGCCAGAATTTTTCCGTATAACATCCCATATAGGGTGATTAGCCAGAAATTTGACTTTCAGCCTATATCCCCTATAGTCAGATTAGACAGAAATTTTCCGTCTAATACATAGTTAGGCAGCATGCAATCGCGGTAAAAGTAATATATTAAGTCTTGTAAAAATCTGTGTAAGACATCCCATAGATGTTGAGAAGAAGATAGGTAAACCCAATTTAATAAGGAGTGCGTTGTATGTGGATAGGTTCAATCAGGCTGATTGTGGAAACGAAGGACGCGCCTTTTGCCGGAACCGATAGTCTAGTGCAAGCAACAATCTTACGAGATGGCAGTGAACTTCGTTTGCTGAATCTGGATTATCCGACTGAAGACGATCTTGAACGTGGCGCTATCCGAAATTACGATTACATCGGACCAACAAAGATACCTCGAAGGAACGACAAGACATCGGAATTGCCACCCGGTATTGGACAGATTCCGATGCCATATCCTGGATATGGTTTTGAATTCTCGAATGGATAGAACGGTCACCTCAAAATCTGGTTGAGAATACGTGGAGGCGATATGTGGATTAAAGATAATGTCGATTTATATGTTAGATTTATTCGCCAACGTGCTACTAGCTTTGACACACTGGCATGGCAAGAAGACCCCGACTGGACTTACATTGCCAGTTGGACTCAGGACGTATCAATGAGTACTGATTCTAGCGAAGGCTTTACAACTTGGACTCTAAATCTGAATTGAGAAAGCAGCCAAGCTCAAAATTTTTGTGACTTGTCTTGCCTAACCAGCGCTTGCACCGGACGGTCAGTACACGCTGATGCTAAGTTATGCTTTATTTGCCGTCGGTGAAGCGCAAGCCGTTATGCTGCTTAGTCCTCGGTAAAGATCTTTAGCCTGAAGATTATCTGTAAGTGCCTTAGCCTAAAGCCAAATTGAAAGTTCGGAAATCTATGAGGTTTAGGAATTGGATGAACCAGAAATAAAAGTACCCATCAGGGTAATACCAAAAAGAGTCGCCATGCTGAGAATGGAAGAGCCTTACCATTTCCAGATAAAGATGAGCTAACGCGGCGGCTGAAAGCCCCCTCTCAGCAAGAGATTTGCGCCTAGTAATTCTGCTCGGCTTTATATCTATTTGGTATCAGCTAGTGAAATCAATTCAAGATGAGGAATTTGAACCTTGACAAAGTTTATTCTCTGTATAGCTTCAGTTGATGTAGTTCAGGATCGATAATCTCCATGATTCAATTCATAAGCAAAGGAGCAATCAAATGCAAAGTACAGGCTTATCTTTCAGGCAGCAAGATCGATCAATTCGTCTAACGTTTTCGTATGAAGGTAGCCAAGTGCGTCTTGTCTCCCGCCAAATATTAGACAAACGTCCACCTTCGTCTGATCCGCTTCTTGATCCTCAAAAAGATGCTCCACAATCTGGTTTCTGGATTGAGCTACGTGATCGAGAAGATCGGGCAGTTTACCGCAAGATAATGCACAACCCAATTGAATTGTCGGTAGAGACCATCTCTGAGGATTCAGAGAGAACCTTTACCCGCCAGCCTATCAGTGAACCTCGTGGAACTTTCTTTTCGGTAATTCCTAATCTAGAAGAGGCTGAAAGTGTCGTAATCCTGAGTAGCCCTCTAGACATTGAAGCTCGTCCAGAAGCTGCTAGAGAAATTACTCGTTTTGTCCTTAAGAATCAGCAGGAGGAAATTCAATGAGCACCTCAGACGGAACAGTTTTAGGGACGACAAAAATCGTGGATCGCGGTTTGGCATCCGAGAAATTCAATTTGGTAATCCTTTCTGACGGATATCAGGCAAGTCAGATGGCACAGTTTGAAGCTGATGCTCAATCTCTAGTTGACTATCTTTTCACAACTTCACCTTTCAATGATCTAGAGTTACAATGTGCGTTTAATGTTTATCGCATTAATGTTACTTCTACAGATAGCGGAGCAGATGATCCGGCTGGAACGTGTGGTGGTTCTGGTACAACAGCTGCAACCTATTTTGATGCAACATTTTGTGGGGATGGATCAATTCGCCGTTTGTTAACTGCTAATAATACAACAGTCACTTCAGTTTTGAATGCTCAAGTGCCTGAGTGGGATCAAGCACTAGTCATTGTAAATAGTGCAATTTACGGTGGTTCTGGCGGTCAGATTGGTGTATTTTCAACAAGCGGTGATTGGCGAGAAGTAGCCATTCATGAATTGGGGCATTCTGCCTTTGGCTTGGCTGATGAGTATGAATATTATCAAGGCTGCGGCACCGATACGGATCGGAACACCCATCCTGGTGCAGAACCTGCCGAAGTGAACGTCACGGTAAATAGTAATCGAGCAACTATCAAATGGGGAGACTTGATCGCAGCAGCGACTCCCATGCCTACAACCAGTAATGCAGATTGTACACAATGCGATCTGCAGGCAAACCCGGTTCCAGCAGGTACAGTTGGTGCATTTGAGGGAGCGCACTATTATCACTGTGGTGCTTTCCGACCAGAATATAACTGCAAGATGCGGTCATTAAGTAATCCGTTTTGTGCAGTATGTGAACGTAGGATTCGCCAAGTTCTTGCACCTTATAGTTCTCCAACTACAGTTACGTTGGATACCCTCAGTATTAATTTTAATGATGTACCTGAAGGAACAACTACGGTTCGGGCGGCTGTTTTTACGATCAGTTCTTGCCTCACACTCAACTTTCAAATTGTGAGTGGCCCAACAGTCCTTACTGGCCCACCTGGTACTACATTTGGGACACCATTGGGTACAACAGTATCGTCAAGCTCTGGTGTTAATCCGCGCCAAGTTAATGTATGGATTTCCTACACAGGCACAAATGATGGAGATATCGCAACAGGAACAGTTACTATCCGTTGTTTGGAAACTGGACAGAATTACGTAATTCCTATTGCGGCTAATACTGTCAGCCGTCCTACAGTTGCCGTTATGCTTGTGCTGGACAAGTCTGGCAGTATGTTGGATGACGCAGGCGATGGACGTACTCGAATTGACGTATTGCGTGAGTCAGCCAGTGTTTTTGTTGATGTCATTCAAGAAGATAACGGTATTGGTGTTGTTCGTTTTGCAACAGATGCCGAACCAGCAATGGATGTTGATTTAGTGGGTTCACCGATCTTTGGTACAGGTAGGGTTAATGCGCGTGCGGCTGTGAGTGGACATACCCCTGATCCGGGTGGGTTAACTGCTATCGGAGATGGGGTTGAGTTGGGTAGCGCGAAGCTATCTATGGCGACTGGTTTCGATGAACGAGCAATGATTGTCTTAACAGATGGACAAGAGACGGCTGCTAAGTATATTTCCGAAGTATCGGGTCTAATCTCAAGCAATCCTAGGATCTTTGGTATCGGATTAGGAACTGCTGAGCAAATCCAGCCTGCTGCGCTCAATGCATTGACCAATGGCAATAATGGTTATCTGTTGATGACAGGTACACTTGATGCCAATGATTACTTCCGTCTCAGTAAGTACTACCTACAGATCCTCGCTGGAGTAACAAATTCAGATATTGTGTTAGATCCTGAAGGATACGTGTTACCAGGGCAGGTACATCGAATACCATTCTTACTCAATGAAACAGACATCGACTCTGATATAGTATTGCTTAGCCCAGCTCCGTCAGGTTTTCGCTTCCAGTTAGAAACTCCCAGTGGGCAAATCATTGATCCTAGTCTTGCTGTCGCTATACCTGGACTATCTTTCATCGCAGGTAGTCGTAACAGCTACTACCGGATAACGCTACCTGTTCTTGTTGGAGGGGTAGCCTCTCGTGAGGGATTGTGGCACGCAGTCTTAACCATTGATGAAAAACTCTACAAGCGTTACCTGAACTCCTTAGACAATTACCCCGATTTGTTGCAAAGTACTCAGGCTCATGGAATGCGCTATAGCCTTACTGTTTACTCCTACTCAAACCTGAGGATGCGGGCACGTCTACTGCAAAATAGTCTGGAACCAGGAGCGTTGCTTACCTTGCGAGTCCTACTGACAGAATATGATTTGCCAATTCAACAACGAGCAATGGTAAGGGCAGATATGGAGCGTCCTGATGGAACAACAGCAGTTTTATCGCTCAGCGAGCTTGAACCTGGTGTTTTTGAAACGTTCACAACAGCATCCATCTCTGGTACATACTATTTTCGTATACGAAGTAAAGGGAGAACTCTTCGGGATCGTCCTTTTACTCGTGAGCAGATCGTGACTGGAGCGGTATGGCAAGGTGGAGATGATCCTTTCCCACGAGGAGAGGATCCCAAAGATGAATCCTTATGTCGATTGCTAAAGTGCTTGTCTAGTCGTGAGGTTCTTTCACCGAAGTTTGAGGAAGAACTTAAAGGGCGTGGTATTAACTTAGAAGCGCTCCGCAAATGTTTAGAAGTGTATTGTGGCAAGAAACAATCTCGTTTAGTGGGTGCAATCTCTACACAACGTTTATCTGAGGTCATTGGTTCAGAAATGTCGGGTTTAATCCGGAGCCTTGCCGCTCAAATTGAGCAGGAGGGTTAATTACGCACTTACACATAAACTGCTGCCTTGGGCATGAAATGTACGCAGCTAAGCAGAAAGTCAGGGGTTAGAAAATAAACTAGACTCAACTAGTTCATAAATTTTGACCCCTGAATTTGCTCTCCATTTGTGAAGCGTCAGCAACATAACAAGTCGATAAAGCAGACGGATGAGAGATCTTGGCGATGATGCCGAGGTGATCTGTCGCCGCTTATCTTAAGTCGTTTAGTTTGCTTTTTTGAATGCATTATAGCGGCTTGTTAATCAAAAAAAGGCTCACAACGTGAGCCTTTTTTATTAAATACCACCGCCTTCAGAAAAACCTTCATATTCCTCAGGCTCAAAACTATTAACCCGATCGCAGGGGGTAAGATGTCGTGGGCGGACATTCTTGAGCAGCTCTGAGTCAATAATGTAGTTATTAATGGGATGCAAAGTATGTGCTTCAGCATTTCTTTCCAACTGCTCAACACGACCAATCAGCGATCGGATGACATCGCCTTCAGGATCGGGAACCTGAAAATGATCGAGAGCGGAAACCCTTACGCCATGACGATGGACAATGCGTCCAGGAATGCCAACCACCGTGCAATCTGGAGGCACGCATTTCAAAACGACGGAGCCAGCACCAATCCGCGAATTACTACCAATTTCAATATTGCCTAAAACCTTTGCGCCTGCGCCAATGACCACATTGTCGCCAAGGGTGGGGTGACGCTTGCCCGATTGTTTGCCAGTACCACCAAGGGTGACTCCTTGATAGATCAAGACATATTCACCAACGATCGCAGTTTCACCAATTACCACGCCCATACCATGATCGATAAATGCACCCATGCCAATTCTCGCGCCTGGGTGAATCTCGATGCCCGTTAGGAATCTCGCAAACTGCGAGATCATACGGGGAATCACGGGTAACTTAAGAGTGTGCAGCCAATGAGCAAAGCGATATAAGACGATCGCATGGAGTCCTGGGTAGCATAACAGCACTTCTAGCCAGTTACGCGCAGCAGGATCGCGTTCAAAAATGATTGCGAAGTCAGCTCGCAGTGTTTTGATAATATTTTTCAACGGTTTTAAAACCCTTTTTTAAATGCTACTGCTGATTTTAAGATCCTAACGGATGCTTTGTATCAAAAGTAACTACCCTTTGGGGTGAGTATTTGTTGAAGTATTGTGAAGTAACTCCTTTATTTTCTAAGTAGCCCAGATCAAACGAACCATATAATTTGTTGAAAGTGATGATTCGCAACACTTTCAACAAATTATATGGTTAGAGTTTGAGCGCAAAGCGATATATTTCAAAAATCACAAAAATGCTTGATGTCTTGCCAAATGCTTTCTAAATCTTTTCCAAGAGCATGGTCGTCGTCTAGTAGCTTTAAAGTAACTTGCGATCGCCTTTGTGCAAATTCTTCACTTAGAGATGCTGGCACAACATCATCATGAAGGCCATGAAAGATGAGGATAGGTAGCGATCGCGTCAGGTTTTCTTCTGAATATTTTTGAGCATCCGTAAAAAAATTAAAATGTAAATTTACATTACGTTTTAGTCCGTAATGATAAAACTCACGAACGTCTTCCTGCTGCCATTTAGTAACATTCTCTTCACCTAATGCTTTGGAGATTCTCTGACTAAATCCAAAAGCAGGGGCAAACAAAACTAGTTTTTGGACTTGCGTTTTTTGGGCGGCAAGTTGCACAGCTAAAAATCCACCGAGGCTAGAACCAATCACCACAAGTGGTTCGCTGTTATCGAGATAAGTGCGATCGAGGTATGCTAATTGATCTGAGAGTGTCACAGTTGAGAAATCCGTGAGATTTAAATCGGGAATATGCAAGGTTAGCCCGATGTCAGTAAACCTTCGTCTCATGAACTGCGCCTTATAAGAGTTGGGACTAGACGCAAAGCCATGTAAATAGAGATATTTCATCTTCTCCGAGATTGCACTTTATCCCAAATTATAACCGACCAGAAACTGCTGCGAAGCGATCGCTTATTTCGACAGGCTAGGCTCAACGACATTGGGGAAATTTGCAAAATTTCTTTTTACCCAATCCATACCCACCTCATTATTCAGCTTCACCTTCTGCGGCGAATTGGGATAAATCTTGCCGAGAATATCGACATCTTGATCAACCACAACTTTAGCGAAATTCAAAAAAGTGCTGCCAAATATCTTGAACATTGGATGCTTAGGTATACCAAACATCAAAACGTATGTACGAGTGAGATTTTCAGCTTCTGGCACAAAAATATGACATTGGGCAATTTTCCCTAGATTGGTCTCACCATAAAAAATGATGAATGATGGAAAGTGATTCTCTAGGTGAGCATTAAATTTAGTAGGTAGAAGCAATAAGTTTGGTTTTTTAATTTTTTCAACCCAACTATAGGGAGCCGTAGGCATCTCATAAAAAGCATGAGAGACATGCCCTTCGTCAACAAATTGCTGAAACTGTACTTCTGTAATCCGAAACAATTCGCGATGTGTGCCGTTTTGGTGATTGTAGTCATGCATATTCAGCAGCATCGTCAACAAATCTGTCTTGACACTGCGATCGCCTGTGTGACCAATAAACCCATAGCTTTTCGCTATCTCATTCAAGACATTTGGAATCTCTACTTTTGGTTCACATCCTCCATAAGTCCAGATAAAATCACCCTGCACGATTAGTTCCAATGGTTTCAAAAGTGGCAAAGTTTTTTTATGCGCATCTGGCAGTACCGTGCAGCCTGACGCATCAAAACGCAACGCATGAAACGGACAAGCGATCGCAGTTTCACCATTACTCTCAACTTCACACCAGCCCTCGGACAACATTGCTCCCATATGAGGACAAGCATTCGGCAAAGCATGAACATTGTCCTTAGCATCTTTCCACATTACATAATCATTACCATATACAGAGATTTTGCGAGGCTGATTAATTGATAACATAGAGGTATGGGCAATCAACCAAGGCGCACCTTGTAGCATAGAAGCCATGACTATCTCCTCTCGATATAGTTAAATATTTATAAAATCATGAATAATCTGTCGCTTTTGAATATATGACGAATGATTCGTATTTGTCAACAAATAAATCTACTGATGGTTTGCGCCGCCAACCTAGCCAAAAACGCGGCAAAGCTCGTGTTGAAAAAATTCTAGAAGCTGCCGCAGCTGTATTTGACGAGGTGGGTTACGAAGCCGCAACTACCCATCAGATAGCCGCCAAAGCAGGCACAGCCGTTGGTTCTCTGTACCAATTCTTTCCCGATAAGGCAAGTATTTTTAACACAATGGAATTACGCCATACGGAGAGAGTCAAAGCGCTCTGGGCGCAGACGGATGTTGTAGCAATAGTCTCATTACCGCTACGACAGATGATCAATTTGCTTGTAAAAGCTACTTCGCAACTATTTGAACATCCTGTATCGCGAGTAATGTTTATCGAGTTTTATACAAACCGTCAAGTCTTTCAGTCTATAGATGAAAGCATGACTCAGGAAGCTATCAACTTTCTGGCGGATATTTTGCGACATAGAAATCCATTGTTAAATGACTTGCAGCTAAGTCTGCTATCTGAGGTTTGCGTTCATAGCAGCAATGCTGTGATTTTGTCAGCACTTCGCAACCCAGATTTACGACACCGACAAATGCTAGCTCAGGAAATTGAAGATTTGCTAGTGGCTTATTTAGAGCCTTATGTTGGTGCTGCTGCTGGGGATAAACAGCATGATGTAATGAAAGTAATGATTTGCCCTCATTGTTACTCTAAGCAGTTGTCAAAAAATGGACAACGCAGAGGTAAGCAATGTTATCTATGCAAAAATTGTGGAAAGCAATTTGTTGAAACTATCGGGTGAATTGAGTTTAATTCACCTATGTGAGGATCAATCGCATAACGCAATAGGAGTCATCCATGAATCGCCCATTCCAGCATCAACACACTCTTCTTGCGATCGTGATATTCAATCTTGTTTCGACTTGGCTGCACTATAGCGACAATGCCATATTTTTGGATCAATATTCTGGTCCCGAATGGTTCACCTCTATGGGAGTTTGGGCTACAGTGATCGTAATGACACCGATTGGACTATGCGGTTATTGGTTATATACAAAAGGCTCATTCTTGCTCTCCTATTTATTTCTAGGTGCTTACTCCATTACCAGTGTTTCAAGTCCAGGACATTATCTCTATCCTATGACTATGCCAATGTCATTAAAAATGCATGGGCTAATTTGGCTTGATGCATTGTCGGGATTATCTTTGATTGGGTTCTTGTTGTGGTCATCTGCGATCGCTCAAGAATGGCGTAGAGAGAAAGTTGAGAACTAAAGCTAGGTCAGATTTCGCAAGTCCCTAATTAGCGCAGTGAGCATTTCCCACCCTACTACTTTAGAATTGCCACAGTCGGTATTCTAGTGTATTGGAATTGTTAGGTAGTTAATGGATTTGCTCCTAGAACTTCAAGGCTGTAAGTATTTCGTCCTTGTTGCTTCGATTGATAGAGAAGTTTATCTGCTATTTGCAATAATATTGCTGGAGAACTACTTTGATCGGGAACTGCTGTGGCGACACCCAAACTAATTGTGACGTAACCCGTTATGTTAGAGGAACTATGAGGTATTTGCAGCTTTTTAATTTCATTGAGAATGCTTTTTGCGACACGTTCAGCACCACTGCCATTGGTGCTTGGGAGAACCACAACAAACTCTTCACCACCATAGCGGGCAACCAAATCTGAAACTTGTCGAGTTGCTTGTCTCAAAGCATTAGCAATTTTGATCAAACATTCATCTCCCGCCAAATGTCCATAGGTATCGTTGTAAGCTTTAAAATGATCGACATCGCACATAATCAAAGATAAAGGTTTCCCAAGATTTGCTAGGCGTTCCCATTCATGAGCAAGAAACTGATTAAGTTGGCGACGGTTTACGATTTGCGTTAGTTCATCAACACTCGATAGGTGTTCTAACTCTACATTCGCAATTTGGAGTTTATCATTGAGTTGCTGCAATTCATTTGTCTGTTGATCGATAATCCCCTGCATTTGCTCCATGACATGATACATTTCAGTCGGATCAAGCATTTTCAACATTTGGGTTTGAGTTACAATTCCAGCTAATTCACCCGTTGGATGTGTGATAACCAATCGGCGGACATTTAGCTCCTGCATTCGTTGATGAACGCTCCAAAGAGAATCATGAGGATACATTGTGGAGAGTGGTGTACTCATCACATCTTTGGCAGGAACTTGGGTGAAATCTAAATTGAGTTTATGAAACCGCACAACATCGCGTTCAGTAAGAACCCCAATTGGTGACAGGGTTTTAGGTTCAACAATAACTACACAACTGATCCGATGGATTGCCATCTGTTGAGCTACAACAAGAATTGAGTCAGATGGCAAGCCATGGATCACCTGCTGACTCATTACTTCCATTACTCGAACATAACGCAACAAATATTCAGGCTTTAGAAGATTTCGGATGCTATGAGGTGTAACAACTCCCACTACCTGATTTTGTTCGTCTATAACAGGAAGGTGACGGATTCGATTTCTACTAAATAGTCGTGATAGCGCAAAGATATCTTCAGTTTCAGAAATTTTCAGTGTAATGACTTCTTTCGTCATTAATTCAGCTAAAGTTAGGGTTCCAACGAGATTTGTGTTTGTTGTAATGCGGACGACATCTCGTTCTGTGAAAATTCCTAGCAGCTTGTTATTCTCAATAATGATGGCACAGCTTGCTCGTGATTCTGCCATCATCTCGATCGCTTTCTTAATCGATATGGATGGGGGTAAAGAGAGGAAAGATGTTTGAATCGGCGTATCTGGATTTTCTAGTAATACCATTTATCTAACTTGTCATATTGCTTTGTAATACCAATTCTCAAAATGGCAATGCGATTTTGAAAAACTAAAGATCCTACTGGATTTGGTTTTTAGTTCCCAAAATTGTAGTCATACTTTTCGGCAGTTAGTATAAGTCTAGATTATCTGATCATCATATAGCGAGAGCTTTGCAATCAATTGCGGGCTAAGAGCTAAAACTCATTAAAACAGGTTGATTTTGTTCAGTCATCTGAAGAAGACTTTCGCTTTTAGCCAAGAAATTGGACTCTTGGTAACTTGTTAAAGGGCAGCCTTAAAAATGGGGGCTTAGGATAATTTACTGAAAAATTAATTTTTTGTTCTGGACTTAGGTCGTTCTGTAGGGTCTAAGTTTTGATATGCTCTAGCAATTTCTAGTTCAACTTCAATACTAATAGTTTCCATAATTCACCTCCAATTTTTTCCTTTTACCTTTTTCCTTGTCACCGTAGCCGAGATTGAGATCCCCGACTTTTTTTGTGAATGCACAAATCCCCTTTGACAGCAAAGAAAAAGTCGGGGATCTGGGCATTCCCTTTTTACTTTTTACTTTTACCTTTTTACTTGCCCAAGGATCGCAAGGACAATTTGAGAATCTATACTATCCAATCCTTCGCAGAGAATATCTTCATCGCGTTGTCCGATGAAGATTTGCCGAATCGCGGCGATGAGATTTTGCCAACCACGCGAGATCATGTTTTCCAAAATTGGCTCTAATTGCTGTCTGACCTCGGCATCGTGAACGGCTCTCACTACAGCTTCGATAAGCGGGGCGTGTTGGCGTAGCTCGTACTCAGTGCCTGCAAAATTAGCGAGGGCGGCGCGAGAAAGGCGGCGATATTCCTTTACTTTGGCTGGATCGCCTTGTTGATTGCTAATCTTTGCCAAAGTGTTGTAAGTATTCCAAATCTGAGCCGCCGCAGGATCGAGTGTTCGCTGAATGGCTAGGGACTCTTCGGCTAACTTTTGGGCTTCGTTGAGGCGATTAGGGAATTGTTGAAGGATTTCGGCAAGGTTACTGAGGGCTTTAGAAGCAGATATGAGATCGCCAGCAGCCTTAGACCCATTAATCCCCTTCCGATACCACTCCTCAGCCTCCTTCAGTTTCCCCACATCTTTGCTCACGATCGCCAACTGATTCCAAGTCGCTGCTGCCTTTGCCAAATCACCCTGCGCTTCACTAATCTGGGCGGACTGGCGATAGGCTTGCTCTGCGGCTTCCCATTGGCGCGATCTTCCAAAGGTCATGCCCAACTGATGCCATGCAACAGCTTCCATTGCGGGTTCGTTGAGTTGCTGAAAGATTTGCAGGGCTTCTTGATGGCGTTGGGCGGATTCAGGGAGGTTGTTTTGCCACATTGCCAAGGTTCCCAGTTGTCCTTGGACAACTGCTTCCCCTCGGAGATCGCCTCCAATTTCTTTCTTAATCGCTAACGATGCCTCGTAGGACTCACGGGCGAGATCGTAGTCCCCCATAGCTGTCAACGCATCCGCTAAGTCTGTCTGTAATGTGCCCATCTGTCGCTTCACGCCGTTATCTTTCTCTAGTAGTCCCGCCACCTCTAACGCAAGGCGATAGTTTGCCGCCGCCCGTTCTGGCTGTCCCGTTGACCAGTAGCACCGTCCGAGTTTG
>JANNDZ010000808.1:0-2663 GCA_031378395.1 Pseudanabaena sp. OTE_75_metabat_487_sub | reverse complement strand
GCCATTTATTTGCGATCGGATGCAATTCGTAAGCAGATTGCAGGAATTGACTTGATGGAGCGCGGTAGTGATGATATCTATACGCCAGAGATGACTGCGAAAACCTATACCAGATTGGCTGAGTTAGGTTCTCTATTAGCTAGCAAAGGCTTCACGGTAATTCTCGATGCGAAGTACGATCGCATTAGCCTACGAAGTCAAGCGATCGCTGCCGCTCAAGCTCAAAACATCCCTGTAGAAATTATTTACTGCTCTGCACCTGTGGAGGTTTTACAGCAACGTTTACGCGATCGGTCTGCGGCAAATAATGATATCGCTGATGCGACGGTTGAGCTATTAGCCAGTCAGCAAGCCGCTTTTGAGGGCTTTACGGCTGATGAGTTGGTCTTAGTGAAAAAAGATAATGAGCATCAAATCACATTAGCTACTTAATCTAACCTGAATTCTATAAGTAAGAAAGACAGTTGTTCTTGCCTGCCAAAAACAACTGTCTTTCATTACCTATAACTTAATTTGCAGTACTTTAATCTTTAGTAGCCCAAGGGACTTTATCATAATCACCGTTCCATTTTTCTTTATAAAGACGATTGTTATAGAAACCTTCGTATTCAAATAAGCGCAATAGGCATAATTCTAGATACCATATACTTAGATTATAAGCCTCAGTTCTTTCTTGAGGTGAGTATTTTAAAATAGTTGTGGATTTCCCTTTTTTCTTTGGGTGCGTTATTCTATTGCGAATTGCTGTGATGCATCCTGCACAGTCTAAAAGATTATTAAAGTCTGCTTTCAACATCTTTTTAAGCTCATCAAGAAACAGTGGTGATGTCTCTGGTATGGGAGGCATTGCTATAGGAATCTGAAGAAAAGAAAACAGTAAACGTAAAATATCTCCTGCGCTTAGTTTCTTTTCTAATGCTTCGTCACTAATTACTTTACGATCTTGAACAAGAACAAGCCAAGCTAGGAGTTCACAAGCAGATTGAGTCATAAGAATCCCTTGTTCAACTCCTGAATTATTACTTTCAACATACCAATAGATTAGAAGCATAAATGACTCTTTCCAGTCTTCATTTCTCCACCATTTCATAAAACCCGTAAATGCAGTGGATATACCTGTGGGGTTTGATTCTGGGAACCAAGAGTTTACGTAACGATAATTACCTGTACGGTAATGAAGCCATTTTTCCCATGCTTTCTGCCCAGTTGAGTTAAATCCTATAGGCAAGGCAGGTGAAACCCATCTGCCTACAACAAACGAGAGAAAATAATTTAGTCCAAATAAAATCTCCTCAGCATCTTGGGAAGTAAAGCTAGAACCATCAATACGCTCAAGTCTACACATGTGGGTTATTGCATACCCACTGTTATCTTTAAGCGCATTAATTAGCTTGTTACTTATAGGGTCAATAGTCACCCTCCATTCAATTGATTCAAGAATTAATCTACTCGCAGTTCTTCCATTAGGACTTTCAGCATGAGGAGCAAAGTAATCCACAAAATTTGTTAAGTGAAAAATGACATAGGATAAGTCATCCCCGTTTCCTAATGCAATATCTAAGATTTCGCCATTGATTACAGTTGTTGTATTTTGCAAAGATTTTTTGAGAACGTGAACTTTAGTGACTAGCTTTTCAGTACATATTTCAGGTATTAAAAAACTAAGTGAAATATCCTTGTTTGAATCTAATATCTGACTAAAACCCAACTGTTCATCTCTTTCATAATGTATGGAGAATTTAGTCCTTATTTTAGGCAACCAAGTAAACTCAATGCTTCCAAATCCTAGAGTAATTTGACTACCCTCAAATAATTCCATCTCACCTTCATATAGCAATACTGGCTGATTTTCATCGCATTGGTAGATTGGTTGTATTGCTTTTGGTATTTCACTCATATTTAGTTTTCCATGCGTTTAAGTAAGTTGGTTTTTAAACTGGCTAAAGCAAAAGCAGATACAAAACCTTTATAATTGCAATATATCGCATTCTCACACAACAAAAATATGGAAGAACTTTTGACGTTAAGGGAATTGCTAATTAAAGGCGATATGTCTGGAGCTTTGGCAATAGTTGACGAACTAGAAGAAATGAGTAGAGACGATAAAATCAACAATATCCGTAGCTATGCCGTAGTTTTGCTTATGCACCTAATCAAACAGCAAGCCGAAAATCGCACCACCAGATCTTGGGATCTGTCAATTCGCAACTCTATTCGCAATATTCAAACTAAAAATAAACGACGTAAAGCAGGCGGTACATATCTAAATACCGATGAGTTACGCCTAGCCATTTTAGAAGCCTACCCAGAAGCACTTGATCGCGCTGCCGCAGAAGTTGAAGAAGGGCGACATACCCCAAAAGAATTAGCTAAATTAGTTAACCGTGACGAAATCAGCGATCGCGCCATCATCTTAATCTCAACTAACCTAGAAGATTAGGTAAGGTGTAAGCCCACCTAATCTTCTGGATTCCCAGAACTCTGACGATATTGAAATGCTCTAGCGATCGCAGGCATGAGCAGAGTGATAAGGGCGATCGCACTGCCAAGCGCGATATATGGATTGAGCGTGATTAGGCGTGATGTAGGCATTGATGCATCTACATTAAAAACACCATCAAAAACTGTTGGGATTTCTAAAAGCTTGCTTGCCGATGGCGGTG
>JANNDZ010000803.1:0-3080 GCA_031378395.1 Pseudanabaena sp. OTE_75_metabat_487_sub | reverse complement strand
TAGGTCGGCGGATCAAGATTTCTGGCGCTCAGTGGAATAAAGACAATGTGGCTCAAGTTTTGAATCATCGTTGTGCTTATCTCAACGGGTACTTCTATTCTTCTAAGTATATTTACTCAGTGCCTAATTGAGATGCTCCCCCGTTGTGACTGGCTTGCCACATAGCGGCACTACAGGTTTGGGCAGTTTTCTCACTTTTCTCCCGTAGTTTCTCACCTAAGCCTTTTGCCCATTCCACGGCGGCGCGGAGGATTTTCTTGCGTGATTCCCGATCGCTTGATAGTTTCATCGCTTCCCTAATCTTGCTGGTATATTCATCGCGACGGGCGATCGCTCTTTTGTAGAGAATCTCACTTGGTTTGATAAATAGTTCGCGGAATTCAAGAAGTGTACGTTCGTGCAAATCTACGGGTTGCCAGATTGCATTCACTGATTGAATCAGGAAGGAAATCGGATCGTTGTATTCTCCATTGGCTACCAAGGTTCTTGCGGGCATCTTACACCTCTGTTTAGAGTCGTAGTAGCTGCCATATACACCTTGCTTCTTGCGATCGATCAGCCAATCCAGTTTCGGTAGGCTTTTGCCGACTTCATCGAGAAAGGCTTGATCGTGGCTGAGGTCAGATTTGAGCCGATCTACGGCGACTTGCACTTCTTGGGCTAAGCCTGCAATGTACTGATGATGCCCTGTCGCCCATGCGGTGGCTAGGTAATAGGTGATCAGTCCAATTTGGTTTTCGGTCGATCTAAGCGCAACTTCGGCTAATGTGCCTTGAACTGCTACTTTGTCGGGTTTATAGGTGGTGGGCTTGATGTGGTGTTGACGGATTTCTTTGGCGATTTCAGGTAGTTTCTTGACTGATTTGACGCAGAAGGTATCTCCATCAAAGTCCATGCCACAGTAATCACGCGCTTCGTCTGGGTTGACATACATGGTTCCCTGTTGGTTGAGTCCTTTGATATGTTTGTTTGTCCAAATCTGCAAGTCGTTGCGATCGCGGATGGGATAGCGGAATCCGACATATTCGCCTTGTGGCAGTTCAGGGATGCACATTTCCAGTTTTCCTAATTCGGGGCAGGGCTGTGCCATGAAACTGGAGAAGTTGATACCGCCACTGGTAGCGAGGGTTAACCAACGCCTTCTTACTAAGTCTTCAATCTTTCGTACCACATAGGGATGTTCTAGCAGTTGTCCATAGATGTCATGTTTGAGGATTTCCGATAGGATTTTACCATCGGCTTCTTCTTCGCGTTCTTCTTCAGGTTCGTCTACTTTCACCCATTGTTCGGTTTGCACTAGTTGGCAGAGTTGTTTGACATCAGATTGAGCCGCTACTAATGTTTCGGCTTTGAGTTGGGTGATTGGTAAGACATCATGGGCGATCGCTTGTTGGCTGAACCATTGCCAAACGGTATAGGAGGTCTTGACGCTGCGATTTTGGGCGAAGTTGACGATGCCTAGTTTCAGGCTGGCTACTTGTTGGATTCCTAATGCTGGTTTATGTCCTTTAAAACATGATAGTGGCATTACTAAGTCCACTCCTTTGGGTAGGTTTAGTTCTACTTGCAATGTTCCTTTGGCTACCCATGCGTTAGTTATTCCTGCCCGAAATTGGAATGGTGTATTTGCTGGGATTGCAAAATCTTCGCTTTGTCGGAGTTGATTTAACAATTCATGGCTGATTTTGCCATGACAGTCATCGGTGCGATATTCTTTGTCTTGGACAATCAGGATCGTTAGTTGTGGGATTGCATAGATTTTGAGGCATTCGGTCATCAGGATTGAGCCGTAGTTGATTTGTCCCATAGCGCTTGGGAAATAAGTGGCGAAGGGATTTAATTCGTGGCTGAAGAAGAAATCTCCATGTTTTCTCGCTCCTGATGCTCCTGATAGTTGGTATTTGCCCAGTCCTTTATTAAGGGCGGCGATCGCCTGTTTCTTTAGTGGAACAATGCTTTTGGCGGCGGTGCTGCGTTGGCTTGCGGATTTACTGGTTTTGGCGGTGCTTTCGGCTTTGGCAATCTTGTTCAGAAATGGGGAAATGTTGCCGATACTGAGTTTGATATCTGGATGTAGTGCTTCTAATAGGGTGTTGCGAAATTGGATATCTTTGTCCACAATTTCACCTGTGGCAAGGTTGGTCTTGGCGATCGTTAGCATCTGTTTGTACTCTCAAAGTATTAAAGCGCCCAGATCGTTGGATCTAGGCGCTTCATGGTGATGGGGTTAGTGGGGTGATTAGGCGGCGATTTTATTCATTTCTGGACGATAGATCACCAATCCCTTTGCCAACAGAGCATCGATCGTGGTTGGTCTGGTTGGCAGAAAGTTGATCTTGTCGTCTTTGGTTGCCAAAATCTTGCAGCCGTAATACTTTTCCAAGCGCTCTGTGACCTTGCTAATATGCATCGTGCCGATGTTTGCCAACGTCCAGCCATTCTTCGCTTGATACAGCCACATCTTGTCTGTACTGGCTGGTGGTTTACTGTTTTCTGGTTTACGAGCTGGTGATGCACTGACTTCTGTTTTACGGGTTTGTGGTTTACGGCTAGTTGCTTCAGCTTTGGTATTGCTGGCTGCTACTGCTTGTTCGATCTGTTTGACTGGGATTTTGGAATTGATGTGAACAATCAAGGCTCTGGTGGTTACGTTTAGTTCGTCTTGACTCAATTTGGCAATCATTTTAGTTGCCAATTCTGCGGGTGTATCGAATCTTAGTTGGCGTGACATGATTTTAGTTTCCTGACTTTAAGTTGTTGTTGACAATTGCTCACGGACTTTACGCGCTAGCGTTCTTCTTGCTTCTCAAGCATGACAAAGCAGACACCTTTCTTGGTTAGACATCTGCTTTGTCATACTCACTTTCGACCTATACATTCAAGTGATATATCAACTCCTTCTTTTTCAATGTTCGCCAATTGGGGATTTTGCGCTCTCGTGCTAAAGGTCTTAGTTCTTGAACAGTCATTTTCGAGATTGGCTTTGTAGCTGTTTCTGCAATGGTTTCAGGTCTTTCATCCTGTTCTAATACTTCTAGTTTTGGCGAGGCTTTGGCTGAGGATAGAGCTAATGTTGTTGC
>JANNDZ010000796.1:0-7627 GCA_031378395.1 Pseudanabaena sp. OTE_75_metabat_487_sub | reverse complement strand
AAAGCTGTCATGACTATCATCACATGAGCAAAAGCGCAAGCTAAGAATATCGGGAGCTAGATGCGTAGAAATACGCATGTCTAGATCTAACTGAGAGAGGCGGGGCTTAATAGCCTCCCTCGACTCAACCTCTACCCTCTTTGCTTTCACCGATAAATTGGGGCGGCGTTGTGAGGTTGATGGATTACGCAATCGCTAACCCATCCTACATTTATTTCTTCAAAAGCTGAGGAGTTGTATACTCCTTAATTCCTGCTATGCGAATAGCGCTACAGCCTAGTTTAAAGGCAAACTCGTAGGATTCTCCTGCACCGATCGCTGCATAAAAACCAACGGCAAACTCAATGGCGGCGCGATCGCCAATTGCTTGATTCATGCCAATTACATATTGGATTTTTTGGCGGATTGCTTCGGCTTGAGTTTCGCTATAGCAAGCATTGAGGACAACGCATTCAATGCGATCGCTAAATAGATCGAAGAGATCGGCTAGGTCTTCTCCACCAATTAATTTAAATTGTCCATCGATATCTTCAAATACTAGTCCATCTTCATCGGCTCCGTGTCCTGAGAAATGGATGATTTGGGGTTTGAAGTCTAGCATGGCTTGTTGGATATCTCTAGGGCGAACAGCTACAGCAGTTTTGATCGGTTCTGTGCCATAACCAGCGAGGCGCAAACGTTCTTTGATGTCACGTTCTTCTTCTTGGAGTCGCAGAGAGACTGAATTTTTAGGGTTTGCCGCTAGCATGAGAATTGTTTTCATGGATTTAGTTGTGCTGTTGGTTTTATTTGGTGGGGATGCTTCAGGTGCAGGGTTTTGACTGAGATTATTGTTCTGAGTTCCAATATTGTTTCCTGCGGGTTTCACTTTGCCAGTAAATACTTGTCCTGTTTCTGCGTAGAAGTGATAAGTGTCGCCTCGGCTTTCAGCTTTCTCTTGGCTCGATCGCCTTTCTTCAATACTACTAATCCCATCAAGTAATTCGCGGATATTGTAAGCGCGATCGCTACCTTCAGGAAAATAGTTTGTCTCGCCTCTGGATTCTAACTTGAGAAGATGTTTGTAACTGATGCTGACCTTGGGATTGTCTGGTAAGGGAACGCGCTCATCGACTTCTAGGGCTGAGATGCTGCGATGGATTGATTCAAAGTTGTTGCGAATGGCGGCGAGGGAAGATCGGCGGGTGTTGGGATTGCCATCGATGCGGATGAAGATTTTTGCATCGGCTAGATCGGCTTTTATGTAGGCGCGATTGCCTTCGGGGAATGCGAGAATTACGCCAGTGCGCCAGTAGGTGCGTTTAGAGATGCAGTGATGCATTTTGACGATGAAGCGGGAAATGACACTGCTAAACAGAATTTTGTAGTGATATTCAAGGTTGAGGGTGCTTTCCCATGTGCCTGTGTCAGGTTCTTCTTCGTCAAGGAGTTCGGGAATCAGGTAAATAGGGTTTTGGGAATTGGAGTCGAGGGGAAAACATAGCTCAAATTTTTGCATCATGTCGAGAATGAATTGCCGATCGCGGTTTTCCTGATAACAATTGTGATCGCCTTTATTTTTGGGTGTGAGAATGCGGGTGAGGTCTTGCCAGTTCAGCATTCCCTTATGTTTGGTGCTGAGCAGATTATCATTGAGAATCCGATATACACCGCCTGTGACCCATTCGGGATTGAGAACACTGGTGTCTTGGAGTCTCGTATCTTCGGCGAAGTTGAGAACGATTCCTAGCAGGTGCAGGAGACGAATCAGGTCGCGGCGTTCTTGGCGATCACCAATTTCTTGATCGTTGCAAATACATTCGTATTCGGTATAGCTGATATGGTCGCGGTTGTCCTGTTCGATTTGTTCTTTGAGGCGAAACCATTGCTGGGGTAATTCATTAAATACATGATCCATTGCGGCGATTTGTTGGGCGATCGCCTTGCGAAGATCGTCAACGCCTAACCCTGTTTTGCAGGAGGTTTCAAAGAAGCCTTGAATGTTGGGATATTTCTCTTGGAGGTGGCGGCGGTTTAGTTTGAGGGGATGTTCGTCGCTTTTGTTGGCAATAATCAGGACGGGGGCATCTTTGCCAAAGCTCTCAATAATTTTTAGCCAATATTCGACATCGTTGTTGCCTTCGTCTTTGCGGGCATTGAGTACCAAGAGATAGAGGCTGCGCTCTGTCAAAAAGAACTGATGGGTGGCGTGCATGATTTCCTGTCCGCCAAAGTCCCAAACCCTAAGCTTGACTGTTTCTTCACGGGCGGTTATTTGCCAGTGCCTGATATCAATGCCTTCGGTTTTGGTTTCGTCGGGTTTGAAGTTGCGATCAATCAACCGCCGCACCAGTGAGGTTTTGCCCACTGCGCCATGTCCAATTAAGATTACTTTCGCTTCATTCAGTGGCTTCCGTTCTCCCTGTTTCAATTTCTGCCAATAGCCAATAATCGCCGCAGGGTTTTTATAGTTATTGAGAATCTCTGGTGGAATTGGTAATGGATTATTTCTAAGATCAAGAGTAGTCAGATTTGCTAATTTTGCGATCTCGTCTGATATCGCCGTGATTTGGTTGCCATCGAGGTAAAGCGTAGTCAGATTTGCTAATTTGGCAATCTCGTCTGATATCGCCGTGATTTGGTTTCTAGAGAAGAAAAGCGTAGTTAGATTTGCTAATTTGGTGATCGCGTCTGGTATCGCCGTGATTTGGTTGTCCCAGAGGGAAAGCTCCGTCAGATTTGTTAAGTTGGCGATCTCGTCTGGTATCACCGTGATTTGGTTCTTAGAGAGAGAAAGCTCTGTCAGATTTACTAATTGGGTGATCGCGTCTGGTATCACCGTGATTTGGTTGCCATCGAGAGAAAGCCTAGTCAGATTTACTAATTGGGTGATCGCGTCTGGTATCGCCGTGATTTGGTTGCCACCGAGGGAAAGCCTAGTCAGATTTACTAACTGGGCGATCGTGTCTGGTATCGCCGTAATTTGGTTGCTATGGAGGTTAAGCGTAGTCAGATTTGCTAAGTTAGCGATAGAGTCTGGTATCGCCCTGATTCGGTTTCCAGAGAGGTAAAGCTCCGTCAGATTTGCTAAGTTAGCGATAGAGTCTGGTATCGCCCTGATTCGGTTTCCAGAGAGGTAAAGCTCCGTCAGATTTTCTAATTTGGTGATCGCGTCTGGTATCGCCGTGATTTGGTTGTTCCAGAGGGAAAGCTCCGTCAGATTGGCTAAGTTGGCGATCGCGTCTGGTATCGACGTGATTCGGTTGCTATTGAGGTTAAGCTCCGACAGATTTGCTAAGTTGGCGATCGCGTCTGGTATCGCCGTGATTTGGTTGCCATAGAGGTAAAGCGTAGTCAGATTTACTAATTGGGCGATCTCATCTGGTATCACTGTGATTTCATTGCTAGTGAGGTCAAGCGTAGTCAGATTGGCTAAGTTGGCGATCGCGTCTGGTATCGCTGTGATTTGGTTGTCTGAAATATGAAGTTCTTTGAGATTCGTTAATTGAAAAATCTCTTTGGGAATAGCAGTTAAACGATTTCCTTTTTCTTCTTCCTCCTCATCGTCCCACTTACCTAAAATCAACTTTTCCAGACTTTGCAACCGTCCAATTTCGCTCGGCAATTTTTCCAGATCGTTCCCCGACAGATCGAGTTCTGTCCAGCCCTCTCGTTCTGCTTGGTCGATTATTGCCAATAACTCTGCGTCATTCATAAGGAAAAAGGGAAAATTGGGATTTTGATGTTCTTGACTAAATTTATAGTAGTTATTGCTCAAAAATGTAAAATGGTTATAAATACTCGATTTTCCCCCTCATTTCATCAGCTAACGCAACCTCATAAAGCAAGATCAGCAGTCGGATAATCTGACCTGTAGATCTTGAATCCTTACGACAATAAGTAATTCCATAATGCTCACAGCCACGATGCGCCAAAACTAACAAATCATCATCATGGGTAAGCAAAACCCTCTTTTCGTCACTCGCAAACACCAAATGATCCATATCACTTTTGCCAATCAAACCCACTTCGCGTGGAATAGTTACATCAATCCCTGCACGTCTTAATCCCTGAGCGATCGCAAAGCTGACGTTTTCATCAAGATGGTAACGAATTCGTTCTGACATTCTTTAACACCTTGATTTTATCTTGTAAAAGAGAAGGATAAAGAGGACGTAGGGAATCCGCAAAAGTCTCTGAAGCCTGAATACTCTCATCAATCGCCACTTTGTTATCATAATAAAACGACATCGCCGCATACACTTCCGACAAAGTGAGATCATACTCCGCCGCCACCTCTTCAAGAGATTGCCCTAATCGTAAATAAGCGATCGCCACATCTGCAACCGTAATGCGTCTACCAGCAATGCGCGGCTTACCACCACGAATATCAGGCGTAATCTCAATATAGCGATCGAGTGTAACTTTCATTATGTTCTCTGATGCCGATTTTCTAGTATTTTACAATCTTTTTAGTCAGGCGATCGCATTGCAAAGGTAAAAGGAAAAGCTGGAAAGCAACTATTTCTAATCCGCGATTTTTGACTCGATGTACCAACTTTACTGCAATTCCAATTGGGCGCTTCTGCCTAGCCACCCATTTCTGTAACCCATCAAGCCACTCAAGAATGGTGCAAGATCTGAGTTAGTCTCAATGGAGAATCTCAATAGTTGTTCCCTTTTGTAATAAAGAATAAATTTCATCAACATCCTTGTTTTTTAAAGACACACAGCCTAAAGTCCAGTTGATTTTGCGATCAATAATCCAATCTTTTCCCTTCTCTACACCATGAATTCCAATCTCGTCGCCAATCCCATCCTTCGCAGTTACCTTACCGCTAGCCTGAGCCTGAGCAAATTTACGCCATGAGTCCTGATTGGGATAGTCCAGCCAAATAAATTTTGACCATTCCGAATGGTAGTAAAGATCTTTAACTCGAAATATGCCCTCTGGGGTGCGCTTATCGCCTTGGCGCACTTTGTCATCTTTAGGATTACCGCCCAAAACGATCGCATAGGATTTGATCGGCTTGTTTTGATAATAGACAGTTAGCTTATATTTAGATTTTTCGACAACGAGCTTGATTGCCTTTTTATCGAGTTTTTTGAGATTAATTAAATCCGCGATCGCCTTATCTTTGTTGAGTAATTCATTTACCGCTCTTGCTTCACAGTCTGTGATACATGGCAGTTCAAAAATATGAGGATTTGCGATCGCATATATTCCGCTCAAGCTTGCCAGTACGACTAAGCAACCTAAAAATTTCTTCTGTAACATATCAACCTCAAATTATTTAGAACAAGAGGCTTAAGCACCTTGTTTATTTTTGGCAAGTACTTTTTTAGTTGTGCGTTTGCACCAACCTAAGAACTCTGGAGTAATGATCCCCTTAGGATAGAAAATTGTTCCAATCACAATCAAAACCCCAAAAATAATTAAACGCCCATCTTTGAGAAATTGCCCTAACCATAAAGGAACACCATTGACACTGGAAATCCCTCGCAATGCCTCAGGTAAAGCGGTTAAGACAATCCCCCCGACCACTGGCCCCCAAAATGTGCGCGAGCCGCCAATTAAAACAAAAGCTAAGAAGATAATGCTGGCATCAAAGGTTCCTTGTCGCGCATTCCACGTATTCAGAAAATGAGCACTCACGGCTCCTACCATACCCGCCAAAATCGCCGCTAAGGTAAAGGCTAAAACCTTGTAGTAAGTTGGATTAATCCCCATCGAGTCTGCTGCTAATTCATCTTCACGAATGGCAATTAGCGCCCGCCCAACTCGAATTTTTTCCAAACGATACATAAATGCCATGCTCAAACTCAGTAATGGCAGAGCAATCCAGAGATATTCCAAAGGTGACTGAAACGGCTGCGGAATCCCAAAAATGCCCACAGCACCACCAGTAATATCAAGATTTAGAGCAACCACGCGCAAAATTTCGACAAAAGCAATCGTCGCGATCGCCAAATAAATTCCTCGTAACCGCAACACAGGAATTCCTAAAACTATAGCCAAAAGCCCTGATATCAATCCCGCTGCCAACATTTCCAGCAATACCCACCAGACTGGCAAAGTCCCAGTTGTGTCCGTTAGCATCTTGGTCGATGCGATCGCGGCTACATATCCACCTAAGGCATAAAATCCTGGTGTCGCCAATGACAACTGCCCAGCCATCAAAGGCAAATAAACAGAAATTCCAAGGGTTGCACCAAAAATTGCCGATACAATCAAAAAGCCGTAGGTGTTAAAAAATTCAGCCATCATTTAGATATAGTTATTTTTAAGGCAAAGAACAAAGCTCTACTCTTAAAAAATAACCTCCTATCGCACTAATTAGCTATCATTAGTCAATAAGCAGAAATACCTTAAGGAATTATTAAGATTTTCCGCAAGCCTGCCGAATATCTAGCAGCAATCATCTTGCGATCGCCGCTTAATACATTACCCCCTAGCGTAGATCTTAAAATGCAAGATTTTTACGTAACCCTTAGCAAATATCAAATTCTAGAGAGTACAAACAGTGGACATTCAAATTGGGCGTGGTAAAACTGCACGCAGAGCCTATGGCATCGACGAAATTGCATTAGTACCAGGGGGCAAAACTCTCGATCCCAACGTTGCCGATACATTTTGGGAGATTGGGGGGATTCGTCGCGAAATTCCGATTATTGCTTGTGCGATGGATGGCGTTATCGATGTTGACATGGCGGTAAGACTTTCGGATTTAGGTGCATTAGGTGTAATCAACCTTGATGGCATTCAAACCCGCTATGACGATCCCACCCCAATTTTAGAAAAAATTGCCTCTGTGGGAGTTACTGAGTTTGTCTCACTCATGCAACAACTCTATGCCGAACCCGTAAAGCCTGAACTCATTCAAAAACGCATCCGCGAAATCAAAGAAAAAGGTGGTATTGCTTGCGCCAGCAGTATCCCAGTTAACGCCTTTAAATATGGTGCGATCGCGGCTGAAGCTGGTTGCGATCTATTTTTCTTGCAGTCCACAGTCGTCTCTACTACTCACATTGCTGCTGAAGGACTAGTCGCTCTCGATCTCGCTAAATTCTGCCGAGAAATGCCGATCCCAGTCCTAATGGGCAACTGCGTCACCTATGATGTCACCCTCGAACTTTTAAGAGCAGGTGCAGCAGGTGTACTTGTCGGCATTGGACCTGGCGCTGCATGTACATCTAGAGGTGTGCTAGGTGTCGGTATTCCTCAGGCTACAGCTGTAGCCGATTGCGCAGCAGCTCGCGAAGACTTTTTTAAAGAAACTGGCAAATATGTACCAATCATCGCTGATGGCGGCTTGATTACTGGTGGTGACATTTGCAAATCGATCGCCTGCGGAGCCGATGCCGTCATGATTGGCTCTCCCTTTGCCAGAGCTAAAGAAGCTCCTGGGCGCGGCTTTCACTGGGGGATGGCAACACCTAGCCCAGTCTTACCTCGCGGAACCAGAATTCGGGTCGGGACAACAGGCTCACTAGAGCAAATTTTGCGTGGGCCAGCAGGACTTGATGACGGCACTCACAATCTTTTGGGCGCACTCAAAACTAGTATGGGAACCCTAGGCGCAGCAACCCTCCGCGAAATGCAACAGGTTGAAGTAGTAATTGCGCCCTCATTACTAACCGAGGGCAA
>JANNDZ010000795.1:0-3391 GCA_031378395.1 Pseudanabaena sp. OTE_75_metabat_487_sub | reverse complement strand
ATAACTTAGTTAAACAAGCTTCAACTTCTAGAGATAGTTTCCCATTTTTTTTGCGCTGCAAAACATTGCTTTCTTCAAAGTTGCCAGCTACGGAAATCGTAAATTCTTGAACCAATAAGTCAAGTTCTGCCGCACTAAAATTCTTTTTGAGTTCCGAATAGCTCCATACCCAAAACTTCCCTTCTCTTCCTTCACTATCCGCATCTTGTGAAGCATAAAAGCATCCTTCTTCAGCTAGCATTTCACGCTGGAGCCATGTGGCAGTTAACTCACAACTACGAGCGATTGCAGGTTCTTGCAGTCCTGACATCCAGAGATTAGCTAGATATTCCATGATCAAGCCATTGTCATAGAGCATCTTCTCAAAGTGGGGTACTGTCCAAGTATGATCGACTGTATAGCGATGCCATCCCCCTGCCACATGGTCAAAGATACCGCCAAGAGCCAAAGACAATCCACGCTGTTGTGCTTTGTTTTTAAGGATATTGTCACTGGATTCAGGATTTAGAGATTCAAAACGACTCGCTCTCAACAAAAAATTGGCATAGGGAATCATCGGGAAACAAGTTCCATAATCGCGATTAGTGACAACTTCTGCACATTTAGCAATTCCATTTGCCAATACTTCATCGTTAATAATCGGCAAGGGAGTATGTTTGTTAACTTGGTGCAGATTACGAACTATTTGCTCTTTATAATCTTGAATATCTTGATTGCGATCGTGATAGATTTCTAGAATTGATTGCAGTACTCGCAAGAATCCTGGTCGTCCATATCGTGGCTCGATCGGGAAGTATGTTCCGCCATAAAATGGAACCAAATCATCGGGAGCTAAGAACAAATTCAGAGGCCAGCCACCACTTTCGCCCATAATCTGCACTGCTTGTAGATAGATGCTGTCAAGGTCTGGACGCTCCTCGCGATCAACCTTGATCGCCACAAAGCGATCGTTCATGTAGTCCGCTATTACTGTGTCCGAAAAAGCCTCATGCTCCATCACCGTACACCAATGGCAGCTAGAGTAACCAATTGACAAAAAGATTGGCTTGTTTTCAGTTCTCGCTTTTTCTAAAGCTTCATCGCCCCAAGGATACCAATCAATCGGGTTATCAGCGTGTTTACGGAGATATAGACTTTGCGATTGCGCGAGACGATTGGGCATAGGGCAAAATTTGACTTTGCGAAAATGGATAAAGGTGCTGTAAACAGTCTAACTCTTTGTTTCCTAAATATTTCCAAGCAAAACAACATAGACTTCAAGAAACAAGTGGCGATGCTTCGTACCGCTACTCGCTTTTGATCGAATAAACTATAGTTTGTATGGGCATCACAATTGACGCAATTCTCATTTAAAAAATTGGTTTTTTGAAAGCCAGCCGCAGGCTGGATTTCAAAAAACCAATTTCGAGTTTTCTAGCGCCGCAGTCGCTAGAAAACTCGAAATTGGTTTCATCAAGAGAATTGCTGTCACCATTGTCGCGATCGCCATTTAAGCTCAATAAATTTTAGGTAAGTAATATGTTTAAGGTCGCTGTGGGTCATAGTAACGATCCTGACAGTCTAGAAGCTATCACTGAAATTTTAGAACAATGTCACCAATCGCTAGATAGCGCAATACCACAAGCTGGTATTTTGTTTGCAGCGATCGATTTTGAACATAGCTTAATTCTGCAACGTATCAACGAGGCATACCCTAATATTGAACTCATTGGTGGTACTACCGATGGCGAAGTTTCCTCTGTCTTAGAATTTCAGCAGGATTCCATCACCTTAATGCTCTTCTGTTCGGACGAGATCGAAATTCGAGCCTCTATTGGCAGAAATGTTTCTGAAGATCCCGTTGAAATCTCTCGAAAATCAGTTGAATCTGCTCAGCAGAAGCTTACTTTACCAGTTAAATTTTGTATTGCGATGACTGAGAGTCTCACTACTAGCTCAGTTTCGATTCTGCGAGGCTTAGAATTAGCCCTAGGTAATTTACCGATTTTTGGTGGAGCTACCGCCGACCAATGGCAATACAAACGCACTTACCAGTTCTACAAAAACGAAGTACTCAGCGATGCTGTGGCGACATTGCTATTTGCGGGAAATATTCTGTTTTCCTACGGAACTGCTAGTGGATGGAGACCGATCGGCAAACGCAGCTTAGTTACCAAAGTCGATAAAAATATCATTTACGAAATTGACCATAAACCTGCTCTAGATTTTTATCACTATTACCTTAATATTGGAGAACCTGATGCTGTTTATCCCTTAGCAGTATTTCCACCTAATGAAGAGACGTTTTTTCTGCGGGGAGCCGTTGGTTATGATCTGCAAGCAGGTAGCATTACAGTGTCAGGTGATATCCCCGAAAACTCGATCGTCCAAATTACCGATACATCTCTTGAAGATGTTATTGCTGCGTCGCAGGTCTCATTTTCTGAAGCAAAAGCTAATTATGATGGGCAAGAACCTGAAGCCGCACTATTTTTCTCCTGTGCATGGCGTAGACAAATTTTGGGCACAAGAGCCAATGAAGAATATCAGGCGATCGCAGGTTCGCTAAAGCAAGTCATGACTAGTTGTGGATTTTATACTTATGGGGAAATTGCACCATTGCGCGAAAATGGACAAACTTTTTTTCACAATACAACTTTTGTGACTTTACTACTTGGCAATCAGTAAAGATTTAAGGGTAGGCGGCGCTTTGCTCCGCCCACCCACCTTTTTAGGACTACCAACCATTTTTGACTACATCTTTTGATTCACAGTTGGAAAAATTTGGCATTGATAATTAAGTGTCTAAAAGTTATTTTATTATTTAATCCTTACATCTGTCGGACTACCATATTTTTTGGTAAGGTTTGTGATCGCTACTTCATATACAGGATGAATCCAATCAGCGGCAATCTCAGCTAGAGGTAATAGCACAAAAGCGCGATCGCGCATTCTCGGATGTGGTACTACTAATTCGGGGGTATCAATTTGGCGATCGCCATAAAGTAATAAATCTAAGTCGAGAGTTCTTGCACCCCAACGTTCGCGGCGTTCACGACCAAACATTTGTTCTGTATAGAAAAGTACTTGCAAAAGTTGAAGCGGCTGAAAACTGGTTTTTAAAATTGCACAACCATTTATATAGTCAGGCTGGGGAGCCGAATTTGGCAAAGTGATCGCCTTAGTGCGATACCAACTCGAAACACGAATTATCTCAATTTCGGAAAAACTTGAAAGTTGCACGATCGCAGAACGGACAATTTTTTCGGAGTCACCTATTTCACTGCTCAGGTTACTACCTAGGGCGATCGCACAAAGCTCAGTCATGAATTTTATCAAGTAACATTAAAGACGCTGCAAACTTAAATATAAAATCCAAAAGATGAACCGCCCGCGTAGCGGGCGGTTCATC
>JANNDZ010000782.1:0-16310 GCA_031378395.1 Pseudanabaena sp. OTE_75_metabat_487_sub | reverse complement strand
GTTGACTGGAGTGTTCTCGATCTGTTCTATCGAGTTTGTATTTTTAATCATTTTAAAAATATGTTCGATCTTGCAGAAACAGGCACAGATGAAGGTGCAATCTGCAATATGGGGCTAATTACACAGTATCTAGCAAGATTTACAGATGAGTATGCCAATGTAATCACAGCAAGATTTCTAAGTGGAAATAAATTTCAGTTGACTTTCTTTATGAGTTTCTTGTATAGCTTGTTTAGGATGGGAGAAACGGAATATGAGGATGCAAACGATCCGTTTCCCAAAGGACGCATACCATTTTTAACAGTTCACCAATCAAAGGGTTTAGAGTTTCCTGTGGTGATTTTGGGCAACCCTCGTAAGGATGCAAAGTTACAACGCATGGAAGAAGTTGTCAGACCTTTACTAGAAAGGACTGGTGAGCCACTAGAACGAATGGCAGAGTTTGATGTAATGCGAATGTTTTATGTTGCTTTATCTAGGGCAAAGAATTTACTGGTCATTGCTCACTTTAAAGGACAAGGGCAAAAAGTAAGCCATCCATTTACTGAGATGTTGGCAAATCCTAATTTGACGAGGATTCCTAATTTTGATTTGGCAACTTTGCCAGAGGCTAAAGAGGATATAGACGATCTTCCTAGAAACTACTCATACACGAGCGATTACCTTTTGTATCAGCGCTGTCCCAGACAGTACATGGTTTTTCGCAAATATGGGTTTGTGCCTTCGCGATCGCAAACAATGTTTTTCGGCAGCGTCGTTCACAAAACTATTGAAGATTTACATTACCTGTTAATGAAAAGGAGGGAATCATGACAGACCTAGAAATTGAGCAAGAGATTGCACGGTTGTTTGAAGAAAACTATGAACTCATGCGGTTAGAGGGTGGTCATGCTTTGTCAGCAGATATTAAGACTCAAGCGCTTTTGCAAGTTTTGTATTACTGGCGAAAAATGCGTGATGTGGCTGAAAATGTTACTGACACAGAGGTTAAGCTAAACCTGCCTGAAAAATTAACACCTAAAGGTCGCAAGTATGGCATTGAAGGGGTTGTAGATATTATTCGAGAGAACGATCGCACAGTGATGTACGACATCAAGACCCATGATTCAGAGTATGTGAGGGCAAATACCGCAGAGTATGAGAAACAGTTGAATGTGTATGCTCATATCTGGCAAGGGCTTAGGCAACAAGATCTAGATCAGACAGCGATTATTGCTACATCATTGCCTGCTGGTTTGCGAGAGGCAAGCAAAGGTATTGATGCTAAGCGTATCGAACGAGAGTTAAATAATTGGAATCCGTTGATCGATATTCCTTTTAATGTAGATAGTGTCGAGGCAACGATCGCTGAGTTTGGGGAGATTGTCGATGCGATCGAATCAAGGTCATTTGAGCCGCCACCTGTAGAGCGACTAAAAGCTTTATTGCCAGGAAAGAAAACTACTTTTGCGGTGCAGGTATGTCGTAACTGTGATGCAAGGTTTTCATGTTCTGCCTATCGCAACTATGTTGACTCATCACAATCAAGGGCTGATACCTTGCTAAGTCGATTTTTGAATGACTATGGCAATGACAGCGATCGCGAAGATTGGCGATATACCAACTTAGCAGCCACAACAGACCCAGAAAATTTTGGAGAGTAATAAATTATGCCAGTACAAAAACTACAACCAACTTTTAATTTAGAACAAGATCGTATCGAGATGCTTAAGCAACTCATACCAGAGGCAGTGTCAGACGGTAAGATAGATTGGGATGTGTTGAAAGCGGCTTTAGGTGAACATCTTGAAGATGAAGGGGCAGATGTTGAGCATTTCGGGCTGTCATGGGCTGGTAAGCGTGAGGCAAGGCGTTTAGCCAGTATTCCAAGCAAGGGAACACTAACACCTGTTCTAGGGGAAGGTATTGATGAAGATACGACAGGCAATATTTTTATTGAGGGGGATAATCTTGAAGTTCTGAAGTTACTGCAAAAGAGTTATGCAGGAAGGGTAAAACTAATTTATATAGATCCGCCTTATAACACAGGCAATGACTTTATTTATAAAGATGATTTTAGTGAACCGACTGCGGACTATTTGAAAAAAACAGGTCAAGTAGATGAGGATGGGAATTTGTTGACCAGCAACCCAAAGTCTGGGGGGCGTTTTCATTCTACTTGGTTGAGTATGATTTATCCTCGTCTGCGGTTGGCAAAGAATTTGTTGCGAGATGATGGGGTAATTTTTGTCTCGATTGATGATAACGAGGTGCATAACCTACGTCAATTGATGAATGAGATTTTTGGAGAAGAGAACTTTTTAGCCTCAATTATTTGGGAAAGATCAGATAGTCCTAGAATGGATGCACAATATTTCTCAATCAAGCATGACTACATCTTGAGCTTTGCTAAAAGCTTAGAATCATTCAAGTTTGTGCGTAAAGGATATAGAGATGATGAAGTTCCAAAGCATTTCAACAAAGTAGATGAGAATGGGCGGAAATACTATTTAAAGCCAATGAGAGCCATGGGTGGACAGGGAGAGACTAGGGAGTCAAGACCAAATCTTTATTATCCAATTATTGCTCCTGATGGCAGTGAAATATATCCAAAAATGCAAAGTGGGTTAGATGGGGCTTGGAGATGGAGTGAGAAGAAATTAAAAGAAGAATTTTCAAGATTAGAGTGGACTTGTGTAAACAACAAATACACACCTAATTATCGTATCTACGCTGACAAGTCAGACGGTAAGCCACATGAAACTATATTTTTTAATAAAGATGTTGGTAGTAATAGAACAGGAACTAGAGAACTTACTTCAATCTTTAATGGTGAAAAAGTTTTTGATAATCCAAAACCAGTTAAGTTAATAAAGAAAATTGCCGATATTTCTACTGCAAACGAGGAAATAGTTTTGGACTTCTTCTCAGGCTCAGGTTCGACAGCCAATGCGGTTTTAGAGCTTAACAAAGAAGATGGAGAGAATAGGCGGTTTATTATGGTACAGATACCAGAGAAGACTAAAAATGAGCAATATCCCACCATTGCCGAAATCGGGAAAGAGCGGATTCGTAGGGTAATCAAAAAAATTAAAGACGAGCAAGCGGAAAAACTTGATTTGAGCGAAGGCGAACCTCAAGACTTAGGCTTTAAAGTCTACAAATTTGATCGCTCTAACCTGAAAATCTGGAAAGACTATGATGGTGAAGATATTCAGGCTGTAGAACAATTGTTACTTGATTATCAAAACCCTTTAGGTGAGAGCTTATCAGAAGAAAAGGTAATCACAGAGCTACAGCTACTTGAAGGTTTTCCCTTGGATAGCAAGATCGAGCAAGCTAATAGCTTTACTCAAAATAAAGTGCTGTGTGTGACCTCAGAACATATCGGTCATCGCTTGTTTATATGCCTCGATAGCAAGCTTGATATTGCTACTGTTCAAGATGTGCGGCTTTTAGAGGATGAGGACATATTTATCTGTCTCGATAATGCCCTTACAGACCAAGAAAAAATGATGCTTGCAGATGGCTGCAACGTCAAAACTATTTAGGGGGGCATTATGGCGAAAAAACTAAAGCTAAAATTTGATGCAAATCAGCCTCACCAAATTACCGCTATTGATAGTGTTGTGAAGCTGTTTGAAGGTTTGCCAACTAGCGATCGCAGTGACTTCACTTTGAGCGATGAAATCATACCTAACTTGCCTCCCGACGAGACTATCTATGAAGATTTTCTATTAGAAAACCTTCAAGCTGTTCAGAATCAGAATAAATTACCTGAAAGCCTAAAACTTGAAGTTGATGACGGTATGGTTTTGGAAGGAGCGGGTTCAGAGATATGGCGATCGCCCAGCTTCACAGTCGAAATGGAAACAGGCACAGGTAAAACCTATGTCTATCTCAGGACGATTCTCGAACTGCGAAAGCACTATGGGTTTAGTAAATTCATTATCATTGTCCCCAGTGTTGCCATTTACGAAGGTGTTAAAAATGCGTATAACAGCACCTATAGCCACTTTCGATCTTTGTATGGCAATGAAGTTATTAACCTAATCTCCTATGAAGGAGGACAAATTAGCCGTGTAAAAACCTTTGCCACATCTAGCTTTACTGAAATCATGGTGATGACAGATGACTCATTCAACAAAATTTCAAACAACATGTTGTATAAACCCAGTGAGAAGATCGCAGGGGAAAAATTACCTTATCAATTTATTCAAGAGACTCGCCCGATCCTTATCCTAGACGAACCCCAGAGCATTGATAATTCCGAAAAAGCCAAAGAAGCGATCCGCACTTTGCACCCATTGTTTGCATTGCGATACAGTGCTACGCACAAAGTAAAGCCCAATCTTGTTTACAGGCTTACGCCTGTAGATGCGTATCGACAAAACCTTGTCAAAAAGATTCAGGTTATCGGAATTAATGAGCTTGAATCTCTCAATAGACCTATGCTCACTCTTGAGTCTGTAAGTCAATCACCGATCGCAGCCCAAGTAAAAACACTGGTTCAAAAGGACGGGACAGCCGAATTAGCAACTATCACTCTCAAACAAGGTAATAACCTCTATGACAAAACTCACCGAGAAGAGCATCAACAAGGCTACCTAGTTACAGAAATAAGTGTAGCTAAAGGTAATGAGTTTATTCAATTTGAAAATACTGTAACTATCAGACTCAATCAAAACTACGAACCATCAAGACCTGAAGTTTTACGCGCCCAAATTCGCGAAACCATCAAAGAGCATATGCAGATGCAGCAGGAACTATTTGATCGTGGCATCAAAGTTTTGTCGCTCTTTTTTATAGATCGCGTAGCAAACTACACTTCAGACACAGGTTTTATCCGCACCACGTTTGACTTAGAGTTTGAGCGTCTTAAAACCCAGTATCCACATTTTTCTAGATATACAGCATCTGAAGTTCGGAATGGTTACTTTGCGAAGAAAAAAAGTAAGTCAGGCGCAGACGAAAGTATTGATACTGCAAGTAAAAATAAAGAAGAAAAAGATGCCGAACAGAGAGCTTTCAACCTAATCATGAAGGATAAAGAAAGCTTACTATCCTTAGACGAGAAAGTTTCTTTCATCTTTGCCCACTCTGCCCTTAAAGAAGGATGGGACAATCCAAACGTTTTCCAAATCTGCACACTCAATGAAACCGTCTCTGAGATAAAAAAGCGACAAGAAATCGGTCGCGGCTTACGTCTCTGTGTCGATCAGACAGGTCAACGTATTTTCGATGATAGTGTCAATATTTTGACTGTTGTAGCCAACGGTAGCTACGAAGAATATGCCGAAGGTTTACAGCGTGAATATGTTGAGGCAGGAGAAGTAGCACCACCCCAACCCAAGCGTCCGCAACAAAGCATCGCTTATCGTAATGATGAAATATTTAATAGCCAAGCATTTCAAGACTTTTGGCAAAAACTTTGTCAAAGAACTAACTATACAGTGAGCATTGACACGGATCGGCTTATCCAAGAGTGTGTCAATAAGCTAGATATAACTCCATTCCCAGAACCGCAAATTGTTCTGAGTCGAGGCAAATTTGTTATTAGTGAATACACGATCTCGCTTGATTCTGTATCTGGTGATAAAGCCACAATTCTTGTAAACATACGAGATAGCGACGGTGGCTCTACTCAAGGTATAGGTATTCCAAACACTCATGAGTTAAAAGTTCGTGGTGATTTGGGTAAACCTTATCCCATTCTTAGGGGATTCAAGATATTGGAGATTTTAGATCGAGGCGAAAACTCGATAGTTAAATTTTCTGATAAAGCCGAAACCGAACTCACTAAGTACAAGCCAATCACTTTGACCAGCGAGAAAGGACAAGTCCATAGCGATCGCACAATTGAAACCATTCAAGATACTTACCCTGTCTTCAATCTAATAGACCGAGCCGCTAAAGAAACAAACCTAACTCGTGCCACCCTTAATAGAATTTTTCAAGGTATGGCAGTAGAGAAAAAGTCGGTACTTTTGCGTAATCCCGAAGGCTTTGCCAGTACCTTTATTACTGAGATTAAGCTTGTAACGATGCAGCACATAGCTGACAATATCGAATTTACAGTTAATGCTAAAACTCTTTCTTATGAAAAAGAAGAACTTTTTCCACCCAAAAACTCACTAGCTCAAAAGGAACTCATCGAATCTGGACAAAGAGGGTTATACGACAAAGTACAACGAGATTCAGATATAGAGGAAAGGTTTGTTACTCGACTGCGTGGAGATGAAAATAATGTTATCTTCTACTTCAAATTCCCGCCCAAATTTAAAATCAACTTTCCAAAGATTATCGGGAACTATAACCCCGACTGGGGTATTGTCCGAAGCGATCGCAATGGCAACCATACTTTACAGCTTGTCCGAGAAACTAAAGGCACAACTAACTTAGATAATCTTCGATTTGCCAAAGAGCCACTAAAAATCAAATGTGCTGAGAAACACTTCAAAGCGATCGGTATTGACTATCGAGTTATTGACGGTACAGAAACTAACTGGTGGGCTAGAGCAAGTACAACCGTAGATGAACAGCAACAATTTCCCAATCTCAACTCGACCTAGTAGAAACCCGTCATATAAAGGTGATTCCCATGAATTATGACAAACCACATCAAATCTCCAATAGCTCAACAGAATAAATTCCATGCAAAGCTTTAATCCAGAACAGCAAAAAATTATCGATCACATTCTAGGAGCGCTCCTAGTCCTTGCTCCTGCTGGCACTGGAAAGACAAGAGTACTTACAGAGAGAGTGGCTAATGCTATCCATAATGGCATTCCTGCTGAAAAGATTCTATGTGTCACCTTTACAAATCGTGCTGCTAAAGAAATGCGCGATCGCTTAGAGCAAACTTGTACTGATGACTACCGCAAGCTTACTATAAAGACATTTCACGGACTTTGTACCCAACTATTGCGTATTGAAGCAAAAGAAATTGGCTTGCCAACTGACTTTACAATCTTTGATGACACTGATTCCGAAGGATTACTTAAAGAAGTGTCACGTATTGAAGATAAAGACCAATTACAACACCTTAAGAATTTCATCCAGAATTCAAAAGCTAGTATCGGCAAGGATAGTTTATCGCTTGAATTTCCTGTTTGTTCAAGTTTCAATCGACTCTCAAGTAATGGAAATATAGCTTTACACTATCAAAGCGCACTCCAACAACAACATGCTCTTGACTTTGGTGATCTCGTCTACTACACAAGAGCCATGTTGCATTGTCATCCAAATATTAGCGAGAAATGGGGTAATAGATATGAACTTATTCAAGTAGATGAAGTGCAGGATACTCATATATCTGAATATGAAGTAATTCACCATTTAGCACAAAACTTAGGAAATATTGCTTTAATTGGCGATCTAGATCAAACAATTTATGAATGGAGGGGATCTCAGCCTGTAAGTCTCGTAGAAGCCTTTACAAAAGATTTCAGTCCAACCTGTTACAATCTCACATATAACTACCGAGCTACTAAAAATCTAATTAATGCTGCTTCAGAATTTGCTGAAAGCTTTGCTATTCGTTATACCCAATGTAATCCTGATGTCGAGGCAGTCGAAGGAGATAGAATTTATTTGCACAATGCTGATAGTGTAGATAATGAAGGCGAATGGATTGCCAATCAGATAAAGGCTTTAGCTCATGGGCTACCAGATTTTCAATATAATCGGGTTGCTGTCCTGACACGAACAAATAAACGTGGAGCTTGTATTGCAGAAAAGCTTAAAAAAGCTAATATTCCTTGTATTACTGCCGATCAATACGATCTTTTCAAAAAGAAAGAGTGTAAGGACGTGCTAGCGTACCTTAGCTTGCTGGTAAATCCATTTGACAATAGTGCATTTCGTAGTGTCCTCCATACATTTCCAAAGGAATTAGATAATCAACTTATTGATAGAATCGTTGTTTTAGGAGAAGACCTTGGTTTAAAACTAACAGATTTTGCTTCTATTCGTACATTTATTTCAGGAGAACCTTTTAAAGACCTGATTGCAGCTTATAAAGAGGGAGAGATAGTTGTTTTTGACACAGAAACTACAGGGCTGTCTTCCTCAAAAGACGAGATTATTGAGCTTGGAGCAGTTAAACTATGCAAAGGCAAGCAAGTTGAAACATTTCACGAGTTTTTAAAAAATACTGCTCCTATTGGAGACTCAGAGCAAATCCATAAAATCAGTGAAGCGCATCTTGCTCTAAACGGTAGAGATGCTTCTGAAGTATTTCTGGAATTTCATAAATTTATTGGAAATTCACTGCTTGTTGGACATAATGTCAACTTTGATATAAGAATGCTTGATGCTCATGCACTAAGACTAGGGATTAAATTTGATGAAAATCTATGGGTAGACACTTGGGATATTTCTACCCGTTTTATTGATTCGGAAAATTATAAGCTTGAGACACTAGCTACTAAGCTAAATTTGCCATCTGGACAAGCCCATAGAGCATTAGACGACTCATTAACTACTAGCTTGCTTTTATCTGCATTAATACCTTTGATTGAAGTGCATAGCTCGGAACGCGAGAAATTTATCCAAAAATATAAGCTTCAATTTTATGATATTGCTAACCAAATAAAAAATTGGCGTGACTTGGTTTCATCACTCCGCCCATCAAAACTACTAAATAAAGTTGTAATGGATTCTAAGTTGAATCTTTATTACAAACCATGTATTGAAAATTTACGACAGCTTAGGACTTTCTTTGAAACTAACGACGATCCTGACCTTGACACCAAAACTTCTTTACACTCAATCCTTGAACTTACTGCTCTAGTCAAAAATATCGATCTAATTTCTCAGACTGAGAATCTCATTCCAATTATTACCATTCATAAAGCTAAAGGACTGGAATTTGATACTGTATTTCTTGCGGGAGCAGTAGATGGAGAATTCCCAGATTTTCGCAGTTTTGAAGAAAATGGCAATCTTGAGGCAGAAAAGCGAATGTTTTATGTAGCTTTGACAAGAGCCAAACAACAGCTTTTTATTACGGGATACATGGAATTAGAATACTTTGATAAAAAAGCAGGAAAAAATAAAACTTTTTCTAAAAAGGAAAGTCGATTCATTAAAAGTATTCCTAAACAATACCTTCAATACCTATCAGAATAACTTATTGCGCCAACAGTCCCCAATGCCCCAACCACCCCTCCCCCAACCTCAAATCGATCGCACCCCAATCACCTTCGATCAATACCTCGAATACCCCCCCGAAAAACTAGAGATTGGGACGGCTTCTATAACTATGGAGGTCAAGACATGACAGGCTTTCACCTAGCAGTACTAACGAATATGGGACGTGGGATTTCTGATTCTATTTTTAACGTGATGTGTAACCCAAAGATCGCGTTGATATATGTAAATAAAAATATTTTTTGCTTTCTTTTAAATGAATATTACCTAAAAGATTCTGGCTAATCTGCCTGTTTAGATGATTAGCCAGAAAAATTCTGTATAATTACTCTAAAACAGGATCTTAGGCAGAATTTTTCCGTCTAATACACAGTTATACGGCTTGAGAGAGCCAGTTGATCTCTACCCATAAATGCTCCAATGTTTTGGTGCAAGCCGTCTTACCTGACAATCTTGGCTGTTTGCAGTCATTGCCCGAGCAAGCCAGCAACTGGTGGGGCGCGTTCCTAGTCTCTATAGAGGCATTAGATAATTATTTGTTACATTTTTTAACCAGAGGAGCCTTTTTGGGGCATCATATTATAGAAATGTTCTATTCAAGTGCCCATTCAGTATCATGTCCACTTCTCGTCAAGTCATTGCTCTTTTGAAGAGCCATATAGAAGGCGAAGAACAGCAGTTTTTTACTGTTGCGATGCAGGTTGCTGCTCATGAAGCACGTCAAGGGCATGGAAAAGTTGCTGAGGAGATTCGGAATTTAGTCGATCAAGCGAAAGACCAACGATCTCAGTTTGTCAACAAGAAAGGTGGACCAATTCCTTTAATCCAGCCGAAAGGGGATTTACTTAACCTGCTGTCTGCTCGATATTCGGATATGCGTCTGGCGGACATGGTACTTTCTGAGAATTTGTATGCAAGGTTGATGAAAGTTGTGACTGAACAGGCAAACTCAAATCTTTTGAAAGAGCATAATCTAAATCCCCGTCGTAAACTGCTTTTGGTGGGAGCACCGGGAACGGGTAAGTCGATGACAGCCGCAGCGATCGCTGGAGAACTGAAACTGCCTCTCTTTACAGTGCTGTATGAGGGACTGTTCACAAAGTTCATGGGTGAAACAGCAACTCAACTCAAGCTGATTTTTGATGCAATGTCATCTACCCGAGGGGTTTATTTCTTTGATGAGTTTGATGCGCTTGGATCGCAGCGTTCTAGCAATAACGATGTTGGTGAGATTCGACGTGTTTTAAATTCTTGTTTGCAATTTTTGGAGAATGATGATAGCGATAGTTTGATTATTGCTGCGACCAATCACCCTGATCTTCTGGATAAAGCTCTTTATAGACGTTTTGATGATGTAATTCAATATGAGTTGCCAGATTCAAAGGTTATCAAGAAGTTGATTCAGTCTCGCCTTATTACGTTTGATTTAAGTTGGAAGACTTGGGATCGTGTTCTTGCAGCGGCAGCAAGTTTAAGTCAGGCCGAAGTGATTCGAGCTGTGACTGAAGTGGCGAAAAATACGGTGTTAGAAACTAAAAAATTGATTTCAGAGGATGAGTTGATTACGGCAATTTTGGAACGGAAGTCTATGAGCCTTTGGTAATTGGATTTAGTTCAATAAGTTGTGTGCCTATGAAAAATAATGAATTGTCTTTGCCTCTATGTCTGACCAGCTACGGAATTTACCTCATCTGAATTTACCCAATCATCCTGATTTCACGAAGCGGGAAAATTATGCTTATCCTAAGCCGATCGGCGGCGGCGGGAAGTCTGTTCCCCGTCGTGATCGAGATATACATGCCACAAAGCTTCGTACAGATCTAGCTAGTGTTTTCAATGCACTGGCACACGAGCGAAGTGAGGTTGATCCGAATTTAGTTGTGGGTGAGTCTGGGTTTTATTTAGACGTGAAGTTTTCCGCTACTGAGAAAGATCAGGTACTTCAAAGGTTGGAGGATTTGCGTTCTAATGCGAAGGTTGAGTTGATGGCGGTTACTCCTGCGGCTGGAGATGAGGAGTATCTAGAAGCAACGATGTTTGTTCCTGATACGAAAAAAGATATTTTTGGAAAAAAGATTGATGATTATCAAAACAAAGATTTAGTAGATAAGAAAACCGTTGATCGTCAAGGCAATGATGGCAAGCCTAGAAATGAAGCATTAGTCACTCGGATTGAAACGTTTTCGTTGAGTTCATTAACATCTTTGTTTGCGGATGAAAAGTGTTTGTTTCCTCAAGATCCAAGGGTTTCTGTTTGGTGGGAGGTGTGGCTCAATCGGGATCGGAAAGATGAGTTTTCAGAGATCGCTTCAAAACTGAACCTTCGGGTGCAGCCGCATTCTGTGAAGTTTATTGAGCGTGAAGTGGTTGTGATGCTGGCAAGCGTTGTGCAGCTTGGGCGGATAAGACTCCATTGTAATGCGATGGCAGAACTGAGGATTGCCAAGGATTTTCCGTCATTCTTTTTTGACGATAACGGCATGTAATCAGGATACGTGTAAAACAGTGCCACGAAACGCTGAAGCATTTACTGAGAAGGCTCTTGAACGATCTCAAATGGCAAGCTAACTGCCAGATCCAAAGGTTCGGGAATAGTCGTCAGATCGACAACATAGTCGCCATAACGCTTTAAATGTCTAGTCAGATAAGGACTCAAAGTAGAGAGTAACACGCGGTCAACCTTATGACCCTCATCAACCAAACTCCGTACCGCAGCAGAAATATCCACAGTATTCTGAAAAATCACCGCACTGGCAACTAAGTCGAGATACTTGAGCCGCTTCTCTTGTTCTTCAGGATCGTGGTCTGTAAGTACCCCCTGCTTACCAAAAAATAACCAGTCCAGAAAATTGTGATAGCCTTCGACAATATTGGTGCAAGCTGTAATCTCCTGACGTAAAGCGCGGTCGGAAATATATTGCAGTAAAAACAACGTTCTAACAACCTGTCCCAAGGCTTGAAAAGTCTGGTACAGGCGATTCTTGCGACTATTACTCCCCAATCTTCGCAAGATCGTTGAAGGCATCAACTTACCCGCTTGAATGGACAAAGTTACACGAATTAAATCCTGCCAATGAGTCTGAATCAACTTCCAATCCACCACATCCGTAAATAACGGATCGATGTATTTATACACAGCCTCTGGACTGGGACGAAAGAACTTATAATCCTGCCAGTTGCGAATCCGAGGCATCAGCTTGATTCCCAATAGATAGGACAAAGCAAAGACAGTCAATGATTGACCTTGAGTATCTGCATGTAAGGTGTCTGGTTGAATATCGGAACTGTTCTTCAGTAACCCATCCAAGATATACACTGCCTCCCATACTCCACAGGTAATAAAGTGGGTGAACAGCGCAATGTAAGTATCTGAGACATGATGGTAAGCAATCCCACCATAACCGCCATAGCGGATATGGTACTCTGACATCAAACTGTTTTCATGGATCTGAAACTTGCTTCCATCAGCGGCGGCGCGTTTCCCCGTTCCCCAACACTTGGGCAACGGGAGTAAATTGTAAGCATTAATCAACTCCCGTATTGCTGCTTCGATTTGGCTGGTTTGAATATGTAGTCGATTGATGCGCGACAACATCTGTCCGTTAATCAGTCCGCGTGTATGACGTGCTGTTTGATAGGGACCAAGGTTACACCCATAGCCAAACACAGCCAGAATATATCGCTCAGTGGGTTGGTCTATTTTAGCCTCAGAGCCTGAAGCTAATCCAAAATGCCGCGTCCAGTTGAGCCAATGTTCCACATTGCACAGGATATCCAATACGCTCCGCTCTGGCAAACGTTCCCAAATCTTAGCTTCGAGTTCATCGGCACCAGACGGTTTCACTTCTGCTACCAAACGTTTGAGGACGGGTGCTCCAACTTCGTTAATGGTAATCTGACTGCCATCTTGACAGATCTGGTCAACTGTCTGTGCCACCTCTGTTAATTGCTGTTTTAAAGCAGCCACAAAGGACTCAGCGGTTACTGGTAAACCGCTTTGCATTCCATAACTTGCCAAGTCGTGTTCACATTCTTCCCATGAAAGTAACTGTTCGCGAAAGTCGGCGTATTGCTCGGAACCAGCGACAGAGATATCTCCTGTCTTCAACTCAGCCGCTAAATAGGTGAAGATGCACACTTCCAGATGAACTCTCGACAGTACTTGCTCTTCCCCACGCTGTTCCACCACCAATCGTCTCCACCGCTCACTGATGAAACTCAAATCGAGATCGTCGCTGGGTAAATATTTACTGCGCCGCTGTTCGTGCTTCAACACAAACGCCAAAGCTACAGGTAACGATTGATCTTGAGAGGTCGATTGAAGCTCCAAAGATCTGACCAATTCAAATAGCAACGGACGATAACGACTGAAAAAATGCCGAATTAATGGTAAATAATTATCGCTGTTGTAAGTCGTAATTGCCTGACAGCGTTCGAGTAGCTCGGCGGAACCACCATGAGACTGTAGTAGGGCTTGCACTTGATTTCCGAATGTTTGTTCGTCAGGATGATCGACAGACACCTCTAAAATCTCCGCTAACACCCCTAGCATCACTTCAGTTTGCTTGAGATGTTGTTCTCTGAGTTCCACCAACCGTTGGCGGGCAAGGTAGTGAATTTTCCGCATCCGCTTGAGAAACAGATCGACCAAATAATCTCTGGTTTTAACTTGCGCCCGATAGAGTAAACACACCAGTAAAGCGTGTCGTTTATTAGTTTTGATATCTCGAAAATCCGAAATGTCCAGCGCTTTAGCTTGAGCAGCAAAAGATTGAATCTTACTCTTAGCAATCCCCGCTAACAACCGTTGGGCATTGCCAAAAGACATCAACTTGTCAAATTTAGATTGCAACTGAATGATGTGGGAAAGTCTAACACTCTTGGGCGGAGATTTGAGTAAATTGAGCGTGACCTGACCTTCGACGGGTTGAGATAAGAGTAGCTCGTCTAAAAAAGTCTGCTCCGCAGGGGTTAACTTTGATGCCACCTGTTGAAATAATCTGTGATTGGTAATCGAACGTACATTGCCAGCTAGGCGATCTAAGGTACTAAACGCTGGTAACTCATAGCTTTCTTTGACCAATTCCTCAATCGCCACATTAATTAAATCGGCGTTACGATCCATCGTTGTCGCCGCCGTTGCGATAGCAATAGCGATATGTTGACGTGCGCCAGCATCAAAGATTTTAACTTTTAGAAAAGTCCGAATCGCTGTTTCATAGCGACGTTGTGACCGCAGGGGTGCAATGGCATCAACTGAACTGTTTAGATTCAATAGCTTCCGTAAATGCTCAATGAGTGCGGTTGGAATTGATGCCGCATCTGGAAAGTACCCTAGTCGCTGAAAAACTTTCAGAGATATCAACAAGCGAAATCGACCTTCTTTACTGGCAGTTTGGACACGAGCAAAAGCTAGCTCGAATTCAGTTGGGGTATAGAGTTCGGCTAATTCTTTGAGATTCGGAAGAGATTTAAAACGAGGATAGGCGGTGCGTTCGATTGCGGTCATTAAATTAGGCGATTACCGCCGATTTTCGGTAACACAAACGGTAATTAGCGTTAGGCTCATTTTTCTAGTTGAGAGTATTAATTATACTCCTAGCTCAAGCCACTTGTAGATTAATAAGGTGCTTAACAATTCTCAGAACGCTCGAAATTCATCATCCAATTTTAGTAACTTATTTAAAGCTGTTTGAGCAGCAAGTTCAGCCCGCTCGGAAGTAACTTTTTGATATCGCAAAGTGGTCTGAATATTTTGGTGTCCCATCAATGCTCGTAGTTCTTCAATCCCGATTAATCCGACTCTTTCTGTCGCAAAAGTATGCCGCAGATCGTGAAGGCGAATACCTGCTATTAAGGGGAAAGGATCTGTCAAGTCTCGCCATCGCTGATGAATATTTGGATAACTCAATCGCACCACTGTCTTACTGAGTCGGTGTTGAGCTGTCCACAGAGCTGGATGCCCTTGGTGTCGGTAGTATTTGAGGTATTTCTCTAGCAATAGGGCTGCATCCTCACTGTAGAAGCACCAGCGGGTCTTATTGCCTTTCCCAACGACCTGAAACCTTTGCCCTTGCAGATCTAGATCTTCTAGATTTAAAGCTAAGAGTTCGGCAATTCTTGCTCCACTGCGGTGTAAAAGTCGTACTACAGCATTCAGGCGACAATCGGGTGTAATCGCCTCATACATTTGTTGGAGTTGGGTGGTACTCAGATAACGGATGACACGATCTGAGGCATGTTCGCCTTTACTAAAATCTGGCTTACGTCGTCGTAAATGAGCAATTGGATTGACTCTGATATATCCTTGTTCGACAGCAAAGTTTAGGAGGGCTTGAACGATGGATTGATGTCGGTGGTGAGTTGTATAGGCTAGATGGTTCAAGCCTTTGAGATACTCTTCTATTGCTGTACGTCCCAAAATCTCAATTGGATATCGTCCATACTTTTGTAGTAGCGGAATCAATGTCAGTTCGTAAGATTTTTGGGTGGCGATACTCAGTCCAGGACGCTCTAAAAATTGAGTAGTAACTGTTGCTAAAGTCAGCGACATATACCACCTCTATCAGTCTAAAATCAAGGATAAGATTATTTTAAAAGTATATTTCTTTATTGATACTTTAATCTAGACTTATATGCAGCTTTTTGATTCTTTACTTGCGCCTAATGCTGATGAATCGCTCGGTCAATATCTTCGACGGCTCAGACTACACAGAGGTTTGAGTCAAGCCGATGTGGTCGAGCTTGCAGGTATTCATTTGCAAAGCTTGGGTAAAATCGAACGAGGGAGAACGCTTAAACTCAATCACAAAACTTGTAGTGGGTTGGCTTATGCTCTTAATGTTCCGAAAGAGTATCTCGAATCGGTTGGCAGAGGTGTTGCCGTGGATGTCCCATCTGCGCTCAAGTTTTGTCCGAGTTGCTGGACTGTAGGAACGGCTCCTGAGTCGATGTGGTTGGATTTAAGAGCGAAGTGTTGTTTTCTCTGCGGGATGGAGTTACGTCATCGCTGTGTGGGCTGTCAGGAGCCGATTACTTCCCTGAAGCATCGTTTCTGCCCTTTTTGTGGGACATCTTATCAATCTTCTTCATCTTTAAAATGTGATAGCTGAAAGCATCTCACAGTCAGGACTTCAGGGCTTCGTGGCACTGTTTTACACGTATCCTGACTATACCCC
>JANNDZ010000264.1:0-2265 GCA_031378395.1 Pseudanabaena sp. OTE_75_metabat_487_sub | reverse complement strand
ACAGAAAGCGATCGCAACTCTAAAGTTTAATCGCAGTAATTTGGATACTGTATACAGTATCCAAATTACTGCGATTTTCTGTCTGTCGCTCATGTAAATGGTTTGAGGATTTATGTCTAAGGCTCTAAATAGTTCCCTTTCATGTCTAGCGATGTTTGTCGCGCTCTCTAGTTTGTACGATGCACCCGCAAAGGCTGCGCCAAAAGTTTCAGATAATTTATCTAAAGATTCATCAATTAATTTATCGACAGCAAATTTATCAATAAATTCGTCTCCAAAGACTAATTCATCGATTAGTAATTTAATTGATCGCCAAGAGAATGCTGTCAATTTACAGCCCAATCTGTCCACGGCTTCACCAGTTAGCAATTTTGCAGTCGATAAACTCCCTGAGAATACTGAAGTTGCAGCAGTGACATCAGTTTCACAGCTATCTGATGTGAAACCAACTGATTGGGCATTTACGGCTCTACAGTCCTTGGTAGAGCGCTATGGATGTATTGCAGGTTATCCAGACAGTACTTTCCGAGGCGGCAAGTCTTTAGCAAGGTATGAGTTTGCGGCTGGGCTGAATGCTTGCTTGGATAAAATCAATGAGATTATTTCCGCAGGATTAGCCGATAAGGTTTCTAAGGAAGATCTTGCGACTTTACAGAAACTCCAAGAAGAATTTGCAGCCGAATTGGCTACTCTCCGTGGTCGCGTGGATGCTCTTGACGCGAAGACTGCAAAGCTCGAAGCACAACAGTTTTCAACAACGACGAAACTCAGTGGGCTCGCATTCTTTAATGTTACTGGAGCAGCAGCTTCTGGCGATGTACGTAGGGAGACGGGTACGCGCAATCCTATAACTTGTGCACCTAATAGCGCCATAGCAGCACGCCCTAATGTAACCTTTGGTTACTACCTGTTCTTAAACCTGACAACATCTTTCACAGGTAAAGATGCCTTGGTTACTCAACTGGTAACTGGTAATGGCAACTCTCCAGCTAATAACTTTGTATCTAATGGTTTCTTTAACTCTTGGGGGACTCCATTCCTCGATCAGACAGGAGTTCCACCAGGAGGAGCAAATCAATTTAATATCCGTGAGTTGTTTTACAGTTTCCCTGTTGCAAGTAATGTCAATGTAGCGATTGGTCCTCGTGTAAACTTCTATCGTTATTTTGATCAAAATCGATTTACTAGTTTCCTGACAGGCGCAACCAGTTTTAACTCGAATGGAAGTACTTTATCGAATGCAGTTGATCGTGGATCAGGTGCTGTTGTAACTTGGACGATTAATCCGCAATTTAGACTAACTGCTGCCTATCTTGGTGAAAACACAGAGTTTCTTAATGCTCCTAACAACAATACCTCCAGCAATCCCCAACAAGGACTATTTGGTGGAACCAATACTCTAACTGCTGAGTTAGTGTATTCGCCAAGTCGCGATGCTAACATTCGGTTCTTGTACACCCGATCCAATATTAAAGCTACTGCCGGTCGGATTACTGGTGCAATTGCTGAACCTCTGCCGTACGGTGTTGCTGATGACGGTCTAGGTGGTGCAATCAACAATGCTACAGCCGATACAATCATCTTGAACTTTGATTGGTTAGTTACCAAAGGATTTGGGGTATTTGGTCGCTACTCATATGGTAGTACCAATATTTCGCCTGTCAACCCTGCGGTACAAGGCAGTAGCGTCAATGTTAATGCATTCCAACTTGGTCTAGCTTTCCCCGATCTATTTAAGGAAAGTGCTTTAGCTGTACTGTCTTTTGTTGTGCCGCATAGTTACAGCAGTGGGCGCAATTTCCTTGCTTCTGGTGGTGGTGATGGCGCTACTCAATACGAGTTAGAGCTTTCTTACTATTATCCAATCAGTAAAAATATTGCGATCGTCCCTGCGTTCTACGCAATTTTCAATCCGAACAGTTTCTCGACTAACCCAGCTGTATTTGTTGGGAATATTCGCACTCAGTTTAGTTTCTAGTTAACTAAGAAACTATTTAAGAATTACTTTCTAGCGCTAGAAGCCCTAAGAGATCCCCCTCAATCCTCCTTAAAAAAGGGGAAGAATTTAACTCTTTCCCCTTTTTTTTTAGGCAGGCTGGGGGGATCTCTGGCAATTCTTAAATGGTTTCTAATACAAATTCTCAAAATAGCAATGCCATTTTGAGATTCAAAACAAAAAAGAGAGTGGCAGCGCTTTGAGTTGCCACTCTCTTTTTTGTTTTGCCATAACTTAAATAAAACCCAAAAGATGATTGGCGGCGCTTC